>ONGV01000036.1 GCA_900317445.1 uncultured Eubacteriales bacterium
ATATTTTTTTAAATAGATTTCTTGTATAATATATTACAGATGGTGAATTATATGAAACATTATTCTATTGGAGATTTAGTGAGTTAATAGGTAAGAGCCAACAAACTTTAAAATTATAGGATAAAAAGAATATATTTATACCTAATAACATAACATAAGGTGGAACGAGATATTATTTGCATGGCAATATTTAGACTTTTTAAAGTTAAAAAGAGACCACAAAGCTAAAAAAATATTAAAGGAGATATGTTGCAATGTCAAAGCTAGTGATCCCCGATGGTTATGTTCTTAAAGCATTTCTAATTAGATTAGAGCCTAATAATAAGCAAGAAACAATGTTATATAAGACTACTTGTACTTCAAGATGGGCTTATAATTGGGCTTTAAATAAGAAAAAAGACTACTACGAAAAGACTAAAAAAACTCTAAGTGGTGGAGATATTAGAAAAGAATTAACCCAATTAAAGAAAACAGATGAATACAAATGGGTTAGTGAATTTTCTAATAATGTAACCAAACAAGCTATTAAGGATTGTGACACTGCTTTTTCTAACTTTTTTAAAGGAAAAGCTGACTTTCCAAAATTTAAGTCTAAAAAGAAAAATAAATGGTCTTTCTTTTGTGATGGTAATAAAACAAAGTATTTAGGTTCTCATATTCAAATAGAGAAGATTGGGAAAATTAGATTATCTGAAAAAGATAGCCTCTCTTTTGAAGATGATAAATGTAGGATAACATCTGCAAGAGTCAGTAAAAGGGGAAATAACTGGTTTATATCTATTAATGCAATAATTAAAGACAGAGCTGATTATTCAATACTCACAAACAATGGTGTTGGAGTGGATGTTGGTATTAAAGATTTAGCTATTGTATCAGATGGAACTGTATTTAAAAATATTAATAAATCTAAAACAGTTAGAAAACTTGAAAAAAGATTAAAGAGACTACAAAGAAAAGTCTCAAGAAAATATAATATAAACAAAATTAAGAAAGGAGAAAGTGTAAGTTTTATTAAAACTAATAATATTAAAAGATTAGAGAAAGAAATCCAATCAATTAGAGATAGGTTAAATAATATTAGAATGAATTATTTACATCAAACTACAAACTCAATAGTTAAGCAAAAACCAAGTTATATAACTATTGAAGATTTAAACATTAAAGGTATGATGAAAAATAAACATCTTTCTAAAGCAGTTCAACAGCAATCTTTATATGAATTTAGAAGACAATTAGCTTATAAATCTAAATGGAATAACATTGAATTGAGAGTAGTAGATAGATGGTTTCCATCTTCAAAAACTTGTAGTGAATGTGGTTATATAAAGTCAGATTTAAAGTTAAAGGATAGAGTTTATATTTGTCCTTGTTGTGGACTAAAAATAGATAGAGATTATAATGCTTCAATTAACCTTGCTAATGCAGAAATATACAAAATTTCACTTTAAAACGAAATGGTATATATGTAGGTGGAGTTGTTCGCCGAATTTAAGCCTCTGGACTACTACATCAAACCTAAGTAGGTTGTTAGTAATAACTTCCAAACAGGAGTAGGATGAATGAGGAAGTTGGGTTCAAATCTAATATTTTGTTAAATATTATTAGATATTGATAAGTCCTACACAACGAAAAACATGAATAAAGAATTAATCCTTGTTTTGGATTTTGGCGGACAATATAATCAATTAATCGCTAGAAGAGTAAGAGAATGTAACGTATATTGTGAAGTTCACCCATATAATATGAGCCTTGATAAAATAAAAGAAATGAATCCAAAGGGAATCATCTTTACTGGTGGACCAAATAGTGTATATGGCGAAGATTCACCTTTATGTGATAAGGCTATGTTTGAATTAGGAATACCTGTTCTTGGTATATGCTATGGTTCACAACTTATGTCACATATTCTTGGAGGAAAGGTTGCAACTGCACCAGTAAGTGAATATGGAAAAACAGAAGTTGATGTTGATGTAAATTCTAAAATATTTAAGGGAGTTTCTGAAAAAACAATTTGTTGGATGAGCCATACAGATTACATAGAAAAAGCTCCTGAAGGATTTACTATAACAGCACATACACCAGTTTGTCCAGTAGCAGCAATGGAATGTGAAGCTAAGAACTTATATGCAGTTCAATTCCATCCAGAAGTTATGCATACACAAGAAGGAATAAAGATGCTTTCAAACTTCGTTTATAATGTTTGTGGATGTGTTGGAGATTGGAAAATGGATTCATTTGTTGAAACAACAATAAAACAAATCCGTGAAAAAGTAGGAAACGGTAAAGTATTATGTGCATTATCAGGTGGAGTTGATTCATCAGTAGCTGCAGTATTACTTTCAAAAGCTGTTGGAAAGCAATTAACATGTGTATTTGTTGACCATGGTCTTCTTCGTAAAAATGAAGGGGATGAAGTAGAAGCAGTATTTGGACCAAATGGACCATACAAATTAAACTTCATTCGTGTAAATGCACAAGAAAGATTCTACGAAAAACTTAAAGGTGTAGAAGAACCAGAAAAGAAGAGAAAGATTATTGGTGAAGAATTTATAAGAGTATTTGAAGAAGAAGCTAAGAAAATAGGAGCTGTAGATTACCTTGTACAAGGTACAATTTACCCAGATGTAATTGAAAGTGGACTTGGAAAATCAGCAGTTATAAAATCACACCACAACGTTGGAGGCCTTCCAGATTGCGTAGACTTTAAAGAAATAATAGAACCATTAAGACTACTATTTAAAGACGAAGTTAGAAAAGCAGGTCTTGAACTTGGAATACCAGAATACTTAGTGTACAGACAACCATTCCCAGGACCAGGACTTGGAATAAGAATAATTGGAGAAGTAACTGCAGAAAAAGTAAGAATAGTTCAAGATGCAGATGCAATATATCGTGAAGAAATAGCAAAAGCAGGACTAGATAAGAACATAGGACAATACTTTGCAGCACTTACAAACATGAGATCAGTTGGAGTTATGGGAGACGAAAGAACATATGACTATGCAATAGCCCTTCGTGCAGTAACAACAAGTGATTTCATGACAGCAGAATCAGCAGAACTTCCATGGGAAGTACTAGGAAAAGTAACAACTAGAATAGTAAATGAAGTAAACGGAGTAAACCGTGTAATGTACGATTGCACAGGAAAACCACCAGCTACTATAGAATTTGAATAATATTAAAAAGCTCACAAAGTCTTGTAAGAAAGATATTTGCGAGCTTATTTTTTTAAAATTCATTTTGACGATAGAGAGGTAAACTTATGAAAAAAATATATTCGATTTTTCCAATTTTATCGGGCATTTGTTTTGGCTCTTTAGGAATTTTTGTTAGAGATTTAAGTAAAACCATGAATAGTACAACTATTATTTCATCAAGGATTATTTTTGCAGTAATTATTCTTGGAATATGGATTGCATGTTTTCATGCAGAATATTTTAAAATTAAATTAAAAGATATTTGGATTTGTGTGTGTTCAGGAATAATAGGAACTCTTGGCTTAAATATTTGTTATAACTTTGCAATCAATGAACTTACACTATCATTGTCTGCTGTATTATTAAGCTTATCTCCAATTTTTGTAATGATATTTGCCTTTTTTCTTTTTGGAGAATCTATTACAGCTAAAAAGATAATAAGTGTTATTATGGCAATTATCGGATGCGTATTAACAAGTGGTGTTTTAGAAAGTAATTCAGGTTTGAAATGGTCTGGAATTGGTATTTTAATTGGAGGTGCTGGAGCCTTTTTTTATGCACTATATAGCATATTTTCAAAAATTGGTATAAAACGTGGCTATCCAGCAATTACAATTACTTTTTATAGTATGACAGTAATTGCAATTGTTTTACTTCCTTTCACTGAATGGAGTCATATTTTTAAATTCATTGCAGTATCACCTGTTACTAATGTACCTTTTATGATAATACATTCACTATGTGCAGCAGTCTTTCCTTATGTTTTTTATACAGTATCACTAAATCATATGGACGCAGGGAAAGCTTCCATACTCTGCTCATGTGAACCAGTAGCAGCAATGGTATTTGGTGTGATATTCTTTGATGAAATGCCTACAGTACTATCTATTATAGGATTAATCATTGTTTTAGTAGCCCTTGCAATGCTTGTGCTTCAAGGAAAAGAAAATGTTGAAAAAAATTAATTTTTTTAAGAAAAACCAACTTATAATTAGTACATTTGATTATATAGAAAAATTAGTAAATAATATTGATTTTTTATAAATAAATGAATATAATAGTATTACAAATAAAAAGTAAATTGTACTTTTGTAAGGGCAGCGTTGTAAAACGGTGCTCTAGTTTTTTGAATAAATATATTTAAGAACACAAAAACATTCCAAATGAACAATATATTTTAAATTTAAATAAAAAAGTAGAAACAAGGGAATTTAAGACTTTAAAACTGAAAAAATAGTTTTAGAGTCTTATTTTTTTAAATTTATATATAATTATTTAATAGGCAGAAATGCTTTAATTACTTTTTGTTTTTAAAGAAAATATTATGGAATAAAGAGGAATTAAAGCAATTAGTGTAGAAAAATATAATTTAAGGAAAAATATAATAAGAGGTATAAAAATGAAGCAACCTAAGATGCTAGATAATAGGAGCAATGGAAAAGTTGGTGATGAATTAAAAAATGAAATAAAGCTTAATTCTAAATTATCTATAATTTCTGCCTATTTTTCTATATATGCTTATAAAGAATTAAAAAGTGAATTAAGTAAAATTGATAGTTTGAGATTTCTCTTTACAGAACCAACCTTTGTTAAGAATAAGGAAAAGGTTAAAGAGTATTATATTGATAATAAATCAGAAAAAAATATTACTGGTACTGAATTTGAAATAAAATTGAGGAATGAAATGAATCAGTCAAGAATATCTAAGGAATGTGCTGAGTGGATAAAGAAAAAAGTTGAAATTAAATCTTTAAAAAAACCTAACCCAGCACAGCAACGTCTTATATATATTGAAAATAAAGCTGCTGATGAAAATGTTTCAATTAATGGAAGTGTAGATTTTACAACAGATGGATTAGGATTTTCTTCATCAAGCAGAATAGATATGAATATGTGTATGTATGGTAAAGAATATACAAAGCAGTTTCTTGAAAGTTTTGATAAGGTATGGAATGATAATTCATTAGTAGAAGATGTTAAGGCCAAGATGTTAGAACATATGAAAAATATTTATAAAGAAAATACCCCACAATTTATATACTTTGTGACATTATATAATATTTTTAAAGACTATCTTGGAGAATTAACTGAAGAGAATATTGTTAAAACTAAAATAGGATTTAAAGAAACTGTTATTTGGAATAAATTATATAAATTTCAGAAGGATGGCGTAATTGGAGTTATTGATAAATTAGAGAAACATGGAGGATGTATTTTAGCTGATTCAGTAGGGCTTGGTAAGACTTTTTCTGCTTTAGCAGTAATAAAATATTATGAATTAAGAAATTACAGAGTGCTTGTTTTAACTCCTAAAAAGTTAAGGGAAAACTGGACAATATATACTCAAAATGATAAACGAAATATTTTATTAAAGGATAGGTTTAATTATGATGTATTAAATCATACTGATTTATCAAGAGAAAGTGGATATTCAGGAGAAATTAATTTAGAAACATTAAATTGGAGCAACTATGACCTTGTAGTTATAGATGAATCACACAATTTTAGAAACAATAATGCTAGAAATAACAAAGTAACAAGATATTCAAAGTTATTAAATGATGTTATAAGAAGTGGTGCTGAAACAAAAATATTAATGCTATCTGCCACTCCCGTAAATAATAGAATGAATGACTTGAAAAATCAAATTAATTTTATCACTGAAGGTAAAGATGATGCCTTTGAAGAAGATGGTATTGATAGCATAGAATTAACTTTAAGAAAAGCTCAATTAATTTTTAATAGATGGACTAATCTTGAAGAAGATGAAAGAACAATTGATAATTTTATAGAAATGATGAATATGGATTATTTCAAATTATTAGATACTGTAACAATTGCAAGGTCAAGAAAGCATATTGAAAAATATTACAATATAAATGAAATTGGAAAATTTCCAAGAAGATTAAAACCTATAAATGTGAAATCAGAAATAGATGCCCTTAATAAATTTCCTAAATTACAATATGTAAATAAAATAATAAAAAATCTTAATCTTGCCACATATTCACCACTTAAATATGTTTTACCAGAAAAAAGAAAAGAGTATGACAAGAAATATGACATATTAGTAAAGGGTGGTAAATCAATATTTAAGCAAGTAGATAGAGAACAAAGTCTTGTTAATTTAATGAGAGTAAACATACTAAAAAGAATGGAAAGTTCCATAAATTCTTTTGGAATTACTGTAGCAAAATTACTTAAACAAATTGATTATGTAATAGATAAAATAGATAAAAAACAATTTGAGTATGATGCTAATTTAAATATTGGAGACATTGAAATAGATGACCCTATATTAGAAGATTCTTTAGTAGGTAATAAGGTTAAGGTATTAATTCAAGATATGGATTTAATAAGATGGAAACAAGACTTATTAGATGACCAAAGAAAATTAGAAGAATTGCTTATAGATGCAAAAAAGGTAGTAAATGAAAGAGATGCTAAACTAATTAAACTTAAAGAAATAATTGCAAACAAGATTAATCACCCAATTAATAATAACAATAAAAAGATAATTATATTTTCAGCCTTTGCAGATACAGCTAAGTACCTATTTGATGATATATCAGAATGGTTGATGAAAGAATTTAATATAAATACTGCATTAGTTACAGGTAGTGGAGAAAATAAGTGTACATTAAAAAATATTAAAAAGAAAGACTTAAATTCAATACTTATAAATTTCTCACCAATATCAAAAGAAAGAAATATTTATGCAGATGATACAAAAGAAGAAATTGATGTACTTATTGCAACAGATTGTATTTCTGAAGGACAAAACTTACAGGATTGTGATTATCTTATTAACTATGATATCCATTGGAATCCAGTTAGAATAATCCAGAGGTTTGGTAGAATAGACAGAATAGGCTCTCAAAATGATGTTATACAACTTGTTAATTTCTGGCCCAACATGGAGCTTGACGAGTATATCAATTTGGAAGCAAGAGTAACTGGAAGAATGGTATTATTAGATGTTTCTGCAACTGGAGAAGAAAACATAATAGAAGATGATGGAAAATCACAAATGCATGATTTGGAATATAGAAAAAAGCAATTAAAAAAATTGCAAGAAGAAGTTGTTGACCTAGAGGATATTTCAGGAGGAATATCTATTACAGATTTAACAATGAATGATTTTAAGATGGACTTAATGGAATATATGAAAATACATAGAGAAGAATTAGAAAAAGCTCCTTTTGGAATGTATGCTGTTGTTAAAAATACAGATAATGATATGAAGGATTTAATTAAGCCTGGTGTTATTTTTACATTAAGACAGGTTAATAATGCCTCATCAAAATCAGAAGAAAGCAATTCACTAAAAGAATATTATATGGCTTATGTTTATGATGATGGAACTGTTAAATACAATTATATTCATGCCAAAAAGATATTGGATATTTATAAGAAATTATGTTGTGATAAAAATGAAGTATTAAATGACATAGTAGAAGTATTTAACAAAGAAACAAATAATGGCAAAGATATGAGGAAGTATTCTAAACTTCTTGAAAATGCAATAGATAATATAATTGGTAAAAAAGAAGAGAAAGGTATTGCCTCATTATTTAGTAAAGGTGGTACCATGATTCAAAAAAGTTTATTTAAAGGTATTGATGATTTTGAACTTGTTTCATTTATTGTAATTAAGTAGGTGAATTATATGGACAATAGCTTATATGGATATATGAATATACCAGAAAACTGCAAAATTGATAAAACAGTATTTAAAAAATTATTTTATGAAAATGCTACAATGAGTTCTTTAGATAAAGAAATATTTAAAAATGATATAGAAAAAATAACTATTAAGTATTCATTAAAAGAAGAATATTTAAATGTACCAACATTTAATAATGATGAATTAAATTATGATGAAATAGAAATACTTGAAGTAAATTTAATTAATGATAGTAAATATGAAAGGATATGTGAGATTATACAAAGAACAATACCATATCCTATGATTATTGTATTAACTTATAATGAAAAAATACTTATAAATGTAGCATATAAACGTGTAAATAAAAATGATGCAGATAAAAATACAGTTGTTAAATATGTTTATAGTCATTGGATTAGTTTTAATAATATTAACAATAATGAACAACAATTTTTAAATTCTATAAATATATCTAATCTATCCTACATAAATATGTACAAGCTATATTGTAGCTTTATTCAAAAGATAGATATACTAAATACATCTAAAATTGCTGGAGCATTTAATGAACTTGAAAATAGAGATATAGAGGAAGTACAAGAAATTCAAAGAAAAATTTTAGACATAGAGGATGAACTAAAAAAACTTAATAATTTAATAGATAAGGAAGAACAGTTTAATAGAAAAGTAGAGCTAAATATTAAAATAAAAAAATTAGAAACAAAGAAAATAAAATTAATAAATTCATTAAGTTAGATTAATAATTTATAGTATTAGCATGGGGGACAAAAATGAGAGAGACAATTAATGATGAATTAAAAATAAAAGATATAGATACAATTGAAAAAATAAATGGAGAAAGCTTAGATATAGTTAAGGAAAATGTTAAAAAGTTAAAAGAAATATTCCCAGAAGTATTTTGTGAAGATAAAATTGATTTTAAAAGACTAGAAGAGGTACTTGGAGAATACACTGATGATAGTGATGAAAGATATAGATTTGAATGGCATGGAAAATCAAAAGCAATAAAATTATCACAAACTCCATCTAAAGGTACACTAAGACCATGCAAAGAAGAAAGCAAAAATTGGGATACTACAGAAAATTTATACATAGAAGGAGATAACCTTGAAGTATTAAAACTTCTTCAAAAGAGCTATCAAGGAAAAATAAAAATGATATATATAGACCCGCCATATAATACTGGAAATGACTTTATATATCCTGATGATTATAGTGACAATCTAGAGAATTATTTAAAAATTACAGGACAGAAAGATGAAGAAGGAAATAGAATATCAACTAATTCAGAAGGCGGAGGAAGATATCATACTAATTGGTTAAATATGATGTATCCTAGATTGAGATTATCTAGAAACTTATTACAGAATGATGGTGTTATATTTGTTAGCATTGATGATAAAGAAATTGAAAATTTAGTCAAAATAGGAAATGAAGTTTTTGGAGAAAATAATTTTGTAGCTACATTTACTTGGAGAAGGACAGATAATCAACCTAATATAGGGAATATGGCACGTGTTAAAGAATATATAGTATGTTTTTGCAAAAAAAAAGAGGATTTCTATTTTGATAAATTGCCATTAACAGAAAAGGCTATGAATGAATATAGATATTTAGATGAAAATGGTAAATTTAGAAGAAAAATTTTGTTAGATAAAACTAGAGGAAGACATAGATATGCGGTAACTACAAAAAGTGGAAAAATATTAAATGGACCATGGATGATTAAAGAGGAAGAATTTAAGGCTTTAGATGAGAAGGGTGCAATATATTGGACACAAAGTGGGGAAGAACAACCTTATGGAAAATTATATCTTACAGAATCAAAAGGACAAATACCTAATGATTTTTTGGGAATAGAATATGGAACTAATCAGAGAGCAAGTATTGAAGTAGAAAAACTATTCAATAAACGTTTATTTGAGTTTCCTAAACCAGTATCTTTGATAAAAACATTTTTAAGTTTTGCAAGTAATAAAAATGAATTTGTATTAGATTTCTTTTCAGGCTCATCAACAACAGCACATGCAGTTATGCAACTAAATTCAGAAGATAGTGGCAATAGAAAATTTATTATGGTTCAATTACCAGAAGAATGTGATGAAAAGTCAGAAGCGTATAAAGCAGGATATAAAAATATATGTGAAATAGGCAAGGAACGTATAAGAAGAGCTGGAGATAAAATTGTTGAAGAAAATAAAGATAAAGAAGGAATAGAAGATTTAGATATAGGATTTAAAGTATTTAAGCTTGATAAATCAAATATTAAACCTTGGAATCCTGATTATGATAATTTAGAAATGTCTTTAGAAGACAGTGTAGATAATTTTGTTCCAGGAAGAACAGAAGAAGATATAGTATATGAAATAATGCTTAAGTATGGAATTGACTTAACATATCCAGTTGATGTTAAGGAGATTTGTGGTAAAAAGTTATTTAGTGTAGGATTTGGGGCATTAATTGTTTGTTTAGATAGTGAAATTACTTTAGAATTAGTAAATGAAATTATTAAGTATAAAAATGAATTAAATCCAAAGACTTGTAGAGTGGTATTTAGAGATAATGGTTTTAAAACTGATAGTGTAAAAACTAATGCTATAGAAATATTACACAGAAATAATATAAAAGAAATTATGAGTATATAGGGGGAAGCTGTTATGAAGTTAAAGTTTGATTCAGAACTTGATTATCAAAAGGAAGCTATAGCCTCTATAGTTGATATATTTAATGGACAAAGAATTACACAGTCTAATTTTACAGTTTTGTCTAACATTGATGAAGTAGGAACAGTAGGTAAATTGGTTACTGAACATGGTGTAGGCAATAAATTAGAATTAGATGAAGAGGATATATTAAAAAATGTAAATAAGATTCAACTTAAAAATGGTTTAAAACAGTCAGTTCCAAAGGAATTACAAAAAAATAATTATTATTTTACAATAGAAATGGAAACTGGTACAGGGAAAACTTATGTTTATTTAAGAACTATTTTTGAATTAAATAAAAAATATGGCTTTACTAAGTTTGTAATTATGGTGCCATCAGTTGCAATTAAAGAAGGTGTAATGAAATCTATTGAAATAATGAAAGAACATTTTAAGGAATTATATGATAATGTTATTTTTAATTCCTATGAATATAAATCTCAAAAGCTTGATATATTTAGAGATTTTGCTACAAGTGATGATATAAGAATTATGGTTATGACAATTCAATCAATAGAGAAGGATACAAATGTTATTAATATTGAAAATGAAAAAACTAATGGCTTAAAGCCAATTCAGTTTGTTCAAGAAACTAATCCAATAATAATAATTGATGAACCACAAACTACAATAAGTACAGATAAACGAAGAGATAGTGTCAATTCATTAAATCCATTATGTACAATAGGGTATTCAGCTACTCATGAATATAAAATTAATCTTATGTATAGACTTAATGCTGTTGATGCCTATGAAAAGCAACTTGTAAAACAAATAGAAGTGGCAAGTTTAATAAGCATGGATAGCCATAATGAAGCTTATATAAAACTTATTAGTGTAACTAATAAAAACAATAGAATAAGAGCAAAAATTGAATTTGATAAATGGGATACTAAAAAAGGAGATATAGTTAGAACAAGTAAAGAATTTAAACTAGGTGATGATTTAAAAGAATTATCAGGAAATAGAGAAATATATACTGGTTATATAATAACTGAAATAAATGCAAAAGAAGGAAATGAGTTTGTAGATTTTTCAGGAGCAGACACAATTAGATTAGGTGAAGTTCGTGGAGAAGTAAATGATGATATTGTAAAGAGAACACAAATTAGAAAGACTATTGAAGAACACTTAAATAAGGAATTAGTATTAAAGCAACATGGCATTAAAGTATTAAGCTTATTTTTCATTGATAAGGTTGTAAACTATAGATATTATGATGAAAAGGGAAATCCTCATAAAGGTAAATATGCTATTTGGTTTGAAGAAGAATATAAAAATGCAATAAAAAAGCCTAAATATAATACCTTATTTAATGATGTAGATATAGAATCAGAAGTAGAACAGGTTCATGGTGGATATTTTTCTAAGGATAAGAAAGGAAAGTTTAAGGATACTAATGGAACAAGTGTAGCAGATGAAGATGAATACAATCTTATTATGAAAGATAAGGAAAAGTTACTTAGTTTTGATAGTAAGTTAAAATTTATTTTTTCACATTCTACACTAAGAGAAGGATGGGACAATCCTAATGTATTTCAAATATGTACATTAAATGAAACTAAGTCAACAATGAAGAAAAGACAGGAAATAGGTAGAGGTCTAAGACTTGCAGTAAATCAAAATGGAGAAAGAGTTCAAGGCTTTAATGTAAATACTCTTACAATAATGGCTAATGAAAGTTATGATGATTTTGCTAAAAAACTTCAACATGAATATGAAGAAGAAGAAGGTATTAAATTTGGAGTTGTAGAAGGTCATACTTTTGCTAGTATAATTGTTGAGGCAGGTGGAGAATCACAATATTTAGGAGAAGAAAAATCAAATTTAATAGTTAATTCTCTTAAAGATAATAATTATATTGATGATAAAGGAAAAGTAACTGATAAGCTAAGAAAAGATTTAAAGGAAAATTTGGTTAAAATCCCAGATGAATTCATAGAACAAAAACCACAAATTATAGAAAAATTAAAGAAAATATCAGGAAATTTAAATATAAAGAATGCTGAGGATAAAAAGCAAGTAAAATTAAATAAGGCAAGATATTTAAGCCCAGAATTTAAAGAGTTATGGGACAAAATAAAATATAAAACAACATATTCAGTAGACTTTGATTCAGAAGAGCTTATAAAAGAATGTGTAGATGAAATAGAAAGAACTTTAAGTATAAATAAAGTGAAACTATTATATACAAAGGCAGAATTAGATATTAGTAAAGCTGGTACTATTGCAGAAGAAATAAACAGAACCACTGAAGAGGTTAGTGAATATAAATTTGCTTTACCAGACATTATTACTTTTCTTCAAAATGAAACAAGGCTTACAAGAAAAACTATAGTATCAATATTATTAAATTGTGGTAGATTAGATTCTTTTAAAGTTAATCCTAGAGCTTTTATGGATGAAGTTTTAAAAATCATAAAAAGAAAAATGAGATTAAAAAT
Organism: uncultured Eubacteriales bacterium; assembly: GCA_900317445.1. GTDB lineage: Bacteria > Bacillota > Clostridia > Clostridiales > Clostridiaceae > Clostridium. The sequence continues at coordinate 13,037 of ONGV01000036.1, forward strand.
AGTAGATGGTATTAAATATGAAAAATTAGGTGATGATGAATATTATGCACAAGAACTATTTAATACTGAAGAACTATATGGTTATCTATCAAAAAATATGATAGAAAGCGAAAAATCAGTTTATAATTATATAGTTTATGATTCAGGAGTTGAAGAAGAATTTGCACAAAAATTTGAGAAAAATGAAGATGTAAAAATGTATGTAAAACTACCAGATTGGTTTAAAGTAGACACACCACTTGGAAGCTACAATCCTGATTGGGCTGTTATGATAGAAAAAAATGGAGAAGAAAAACTTTATTTTGTGCTAGAAACCAAAGGAAACATTTTAGCAGAAGAACTAAGAGAAAGAGAATATAGAAAAATTCAATGTGGTCATAAACATTTTGAAGCACTAGATACTGGTGTTGTCTTTACTGAAACTGATAGTTTTGAAAAATTTAAAGAAAATATATAAAAGCAGGTGTTGGATATGAACCACAAAGGTACAATAAAATTAGAAACTAATCGTTTAATACTTAGAAAATTTGTTATAGATGATGCAAAGGTAATGTATGAGAATTGGGCATCAGAGAATGAGGTTACAAAGTTTCTTACATGGCCTACCCATAGTAGCATAGAAGATACAAAGTTAATTTTGAATAATTGGATTAGTAATTATGAAAAGCTAGATTTTTATAATTGGGTTATTGAATTAAAAGAGACTGGCAAAGTAATAGGTAATATTTCTGTTGTATTGATAAAAGAGAATATAAAAGGTGCAGAGCTAGGTTACTGTATGGGAACAAAATGGTGGGGAAAAGGAATAATGCCTGAAGCCGGACAAGCAGTAATTAAATATTTGTTTGAAGAAGTTGGCTTTAACAGAATATCAGCAGTTCACGATAAAAACAATCCTAAGTCTGGAAGAGTTATGCAAAAGCTTGGAATGAAATATGAAGGAACTCTTAGAAGTGCAGGATTTTGTAATCAAGGAATAATAGATGAAGTATGCTATTCAATTTTGAAAGAAGAATATGAAGATGATAAATAATAATGTTATGATAAATAAAAGTAAAGTTAATTGCTAAGACCATTATAATAAGTATTAGAACTGGCAATATATTATGGAGAGCTAATACCATTCCAACCTGGGCGATATATAGTAGTGAATAATAAAATTTAGGGAGGTTTTTATATGGACTGGGAGCGAGTAGACCTTAGAGTTCCTACACCAGAATTAGAGGAAACATGGATAGAAACAAGACGAAGTGAGGAAATTTGTTTTAAAATTAATACAACAATGCCTTATACAGAGGAATATAATCAGCTTGTAAAGGAACTTTTTAAAGGAAATATAGGCGAGGAAAGTATGGTTAGGCAAGGTGTTCATATTATTATGGGTGATCATGTTAAAGTGGGAAACCATGTTTCTATAATGTACAATTTTGTATGTATGTCAAGAGGTGGAGTTGTTATTGAGGATAATGTAAGTATTGAAGCAAATACACAAATACTTACTAATAATCATGATGAAAAAGAACATAGAATACTTTTATGTAAACCTGTTGTTATAAAGGAAAATGCTTGGATTGGTGCTGGAGTGACAATTTTGCCTGGGGTAACAATTGGAGAAAATGCTATTGTTGGAGCTGCATCAGTTGTTACAAAGGATGTTCCTGCAAATACGATTGTAGTAGGCAATCCTGCAAGAGTCATTCGTCAGGTGAAGGTGAAGTAAGCTTATGATTCTTTCTAATTATAATTTTAGTTATTATTCAGATGAAGAGACTTTTTTGAAAGAAAATAAAGATATACTTGAAAAGATAAATGGAATGAAAATTCAAGAAGTATATGCATTGTGGAATAATATAGATGGTAGTTGGTTTTTAGATGGACCAATGTTAATACAATTTGAAGAAGGTATATTATCAGTTAAAGTAAAATCTGAAAAAGATATAGCTATTGGATGGAATGATATTGATTTAAATTCAAAACCTATATGGTTATCACAAAATAAGATTCCAGGTTGGGAAGAGGATTTAGAGTGGAAAAGATATGAAAAAGTAGAAGATGCAATTGGTAGAAGGATTTTAATATCAATGACAGTAAAAGAAGAATTAACAAATAATCTTGTAGGAATACAGTTTCTTACAGAACAAGATGGTTTATTAAAATTTATAGATTCAGGTGATGAAATAGAAGGGCATTTTGTAAACTTTAAATATGAATTTTTCCATAAGTTAATGAATCAATCTTTTGAAAAAAATGTGATAAAAGATTTTAAAGATGATAAGGAAACATTTGCAAATAATGTATTATGGTCTTGCTATTGGGATATATAAGACTTTTAATGGTATTTTCTGCTTATATATTCAGTATGATTTATGAAAATATGTCTGGTTATCTTAGAGGATTTGGTATTTCACTTATTCCTGCAATCCTTACCATTATTGGAGTGTGTGTAGTAAGAGTTATTTGGATTTATACAATTTTTCCTCTTCATAGAACATTTTCTACAATACTTATGGTTTATCCTATTAGTCTGTCAATAACAGCTTTACTGATTTTTATTACACTTATAATATATAAACCATCTAAAAAATTAATAAAAAAATAAAATAGCATATAAAAAAACTGCCAGTAGTTTATTTACTCTGGCAGTTTAAATTTTTAATTAGCTAAGCTTTTTATAAAGCTATCATCAATCATATCTTTACAATCAAAATTATTATTATCAAATACACCTAATTTATACATAAAGTCACGTACTGTATTTTGAGTATATCCCCAGTAGCTATAATCATCAGCTTCTGTAAAAGCAGTTACAACATCATCTACAGTTGGAATTAATAATCCATTCATTTGTTCTGCAAATTCTTCCTCTGTTACTCCAAGTTGTTTACCCATAATTTTGTTTGCATCATCAGGGTTTTCTTTCCAATAATCTACTGCTTCAAAGAAAGCTTTTATAACTCCAGTAACTGCATCAGGATTATTTTTAATAACAGATTTAGAAGCACCTAATACATCTGTTATTAAATTAGGGTTGTCAGCTGATGAAAATAATTCTGTACCACCTGCAGCTTTTGCTTGTGAAAAGTATGGATCCCAAATACATGCTGCATCACATTGTCCTGCTATAAATGCATTTCCTGATTCTTGAATAGACATATCTACAATATTTACATCTTTTTCAGTCATACCATTTTCATTTAATAAAGTAAGTAAAAGCATATGATCAACACTATAAAGTTGAGTAGCAATTGTTTTACCAGTTAAATCAGAAATATTTTTGATATCAGATTTTGCAACAAGTCCTTCTGAACCATTTGACTTATCTGTTTCTAATACAATAGAGAATTCTCCACCTTGTGCAAATGGTGATATTGTTTCAGATGAAGGAAAGGTACAAAAATCAATTTTTCCACCTATAAAAGCATTAGTACTTTCAGTTGTTGATGAAAAGTCTTTAATTGTGACATTAACACCATTTTCTTCAAAATAACCTTTCTCTTTAGCTAAATAGAAAAACATATTTGTAGGCCAAGAGGTTGTTCCTAATGTAACTTTAGGTAATCCATTTTCATCAGAAGATGAACTACTATCATTACCACATGCACATAAACAAAGTGACATTATAACTATTAAAAATAAACTTAAAATTCTTTTCTTCATAATATTTACCTACCTTTCTTTTTTTATTATTTATTGTACATTAAGTACATTAAATCTTGAGCAATTGTTGCTGCAGCAAGTGCTGTTATTTCTCCATGGTCATATGCAGGAAGAACTTCAACTAAATCAGCAGCTACAACATTTATTCCTTTTAGTTCATATAATAATTTTCTAACTTGAGCTGAAGATGGACCTCCTATAACTGGAGTACCAGTTCCAGGTGCAGCTGCTGGGTCTAAAGCATCAATATCAAAGGTTAAATAAACTGGCATATCGCAAACTATTGATTTTATTTTAGCTGCTAAATCTTTCATATCCATAAATACTGCTTCTTGAGCATAGATAATATTATAACCACACTCTGTCATTTCTGTTCTAATAAATACTTGTGCTGAATGTGATGGGTCAATACAACCTTCTGCTTGTAAATCATATGCAAAATTTGCATGTGATACATTTCCATCTGTACATGGTGTACTATCTTGATGTGAATCAAAGTGAAGTAATGCTAATTTTCCATACTTTTCACTTGCCGCTCTTACCATTCCATAAGGGATTGTATGGTCACCACCAAGGGTTAGTAATTTACATCCTGCATTTAATATTTTTTTTGCATGTTCATAAGTTTCTTCTAACATAACCTTTGTTGTATTAGCACCAACATAATATCCTACATCTCCATAATCAATAATCTTAGCTACTTGGCTAATTTTATAATCCCATGGATATGAAAAACAATTAGAAAGTTGACTCATATTACGTATAGCTCTAGGACCAAGTCTTGCTCCAGGACGATTTGTAACACCACTATCAAAAGGTACTCCCATAATTGCTATATCAACACCTTCTAAGTCTCTTGTTACTGGATATAAATTAAAGCTTGGTATTCCTCCATAATGTAAATGTTTTTGAATTTCGTATTCCATAATATATTCCTCCTATAATGCACATAACATATTTTTTAATAAAAAAGGTGCTAGAAACTGTATTTCCTAGCACCTTTGCTGTGTTTTTTAATTAACTTGTTGATATTATTATGGACTTTTTATCTTAATATTACAATGTAACTTGTGCACAAATAATTTTGTTTCTCTAGCACTAAATATTAAATGTTTATGTTAAAATCGTAATATATGAGGTGACAACAATGAATTGTGAAGACTTAATGAATATGAAACAAATTAAAGATGGTATGAAATTAATTGCTGGTGAAAAGGGCATTAGAAGAAATATTAGATGGATTTATTTTGCTGATTGTATTCAATGTTTGAAAGATGATTTTAATTTAGTTGAACTTATACATGGTGGGGAGTTAGTTATAGTAACTAATGAAAGATTAACAGATAATGATGAAAAAATTATAGATATGATAAAAGTTATGAATGAAAAAGAAATAGCAGCTTTTGTTATAAATGAAGGTCAAATATCTAAAAGGGTTATAGATTATTGTAATGAAATAGAGTTGCCTTTATATGAATTATCAGTAAATTTACATCTTATAGATTTATCTCAAATAGTATGTAAAGCTTTAGTTGAAGAGGAAAGTAATATTAATTCAAGAGAAAGAATCTTATCAACAATTTTATATTCAGAACATTTACAAGTAGATGATGTTTTAGAACAAGCTAAATATATAGGAATTAATTTATCTGGTGAGCAAAGAATAATAGTTATGAATATAAATGAAAATAAGAACTTAGGTGAAGGTAAGTTTATGAAAATACAAGAAAAAATTAAAAAAGATATAGAATCAGAAGCTAGTTCTTATGGATTAAAAAAACTTGTAACATTATCTCAATCAAATTATATAGTTGTTCTTTTACCATTAAATATATTTAGTAATGAAATATTAATTTCTATATTAAAGAACATAATAAAAAAAGCAGAAAGTATTTATGAAATATCTATAAAAGTAGGAGTTGGAACAGCATATGAGTATATTGAAGATTTAAAAAAGAGTTATCAAGAAGCAAAAAGTGCTATAGATATTTCAAATATTATGACAAAGGAAGAAAAGATATATTTTTATGAAAAGCTTGGGATTTATTCATTAATAACACAAATTAATAATGGTAAGTTTCTTGATGGTTATGTAGAAAGTAAAATAGGAAAACTTATTAAGATGGATAAAATGCAAGAAGGAGACCTTTGTGATACTTTAGAAACTTACTTAGAATATAATTGTAATGCTAATGCAGCTTCAGAATCCTTGTTTATACATAGAAATACTATGAGATATCGTATGGATAAAATTAAAAAAATCTTAGATGATGATATTAATGATATGTCTGTACTTTTAGAATTAAAACTTGCATTTGCAATTAAACATTATAGAGATAAAAGAGAAAGTTAGAAGACATTTGTTTATTGTGCATTATGCACAATAATAATTATATAATAAAAACATTGTAACAAGTTGAAATTGTTAATATAATATAAACATAAAGTACATAATAGTTAAAAGACAAGGGCGTCAAAAGTAATATTTTGACGCCTTTCTTTTTAGTTTAAATTAAAAGTTTATTTTAGAAAGGATGATAAAGTTATGAAGATGATTAAAGCAGTTATAAGACCAGAAAAATGTGATGAGGTATTAAACAAATTATGTGAATCAGGTTATCGTTCTGTAACAAGATTTGGTGTTATAGGAAGAGGTAAACAAAGGGGATTAAAGGTTGAACATGTATACTATGATGAAATTCCAAAAGAAATTCTTATGTTAGTTGTTGAAGATAAAGATGTGGATAAAGTTACTAATATAATTGTTAAAACTTCAAGAACAAATGATGAAGGCGCTTTTGGAGATGGAAAAATATTTATTTTACCAGTGGAAAATGTTATTACAGTAAGTTCTGGAAAAAATGAATTGTAGGAGGCTATATAATGAAACAAATTATTATTATTTTAAGACCTAATTGCTATTTTAAAACAAAGCAAGCATTAAGTGATAATCGTTTTTTTGCCATGAGTACTAAAGAGGTGTTAGGTAGAGGAAAGTCAACAGTTCATTTTACAGCAAGTGAAGGTGAAAATTTAAGTATTGCAGAAAAAAATTATGAAAATACTCTTCTTGCTAAAAAAATGATTGAAATGATTGTGCCAGATGAAGCAGTTAATACAGTTGTAGATATTGTCCTTTCTGTAAATAGTCATGGAACAGAAGGTGATGGAAAAATTTTTATACTTCCTGTTGAGGAAAGTATTCGTATCCATACAGGTGAAAAAGGTGAGGATGCACTTATATAAAAGAAAGGTGTGTATAAAATGAGTAACTATAAAGATAGAGGAGATTTTAGATTAAGAAAAGAAATCTCAAAGAAACGTTATATGGTATCAGGAATATTAACATTTGTTATTATATTTTTAATATGGATAGTTCTTTGTGCAAGTGGAATGGTTAAAGAAATGTTTTTACCATCTCCAGCTAAAGTATTAAAAGATATAATTGAAACAGCCAAAGATGGAACACTTTGGGTGAATATGGGATATAGTATTTTCCGTATTACAATGGGATTTATTATAGCAAGTTTAATAGGTGTTCCACTTGGAATTTTAGCAGGAAGTTTTAAGTCATTTGAGGCTATAATTTCTCCTATATGTGAATTTATTCGTTATATGCCAGTTCCAGCATTTGTTCCATTAGTAATGGTATGGTGTGGAATAGGAGAAGGAGCAAAAATTACTATTGTATTTTTAGGCTGCTTTTTCCAAGTAGTATTAATGATTGCAGATGATGCAAGAAGTGTACCAGATGATTTACTTTCATCTAGTTATACATTAGGAACAACAAGATGGTCAACTATCACAAAAGTCTTAGTTCCTGCAATGTTACCAAAGATGATGATGACATTAAGAATGATGATTGGATGGGGTTGGACTTATTTAACAGTTGCAGAACTTGTTGCTTCTAATTCAGGTTTAGGTTATTCAATATTAAAAGCACAAAGATTTTTACATACAGAAAGTATTTTTTCTGGAATATTAATAATTGGGATATTAGGATTAATCACAGATAGAATGTTTGCATTTGCGATTAAGAAGATGTTCCCATGGGCTGAATAGAGAAGGAGGAATCAGAAATGGCAAAGAAAAAAATAGAAACAGTAGATACAACTGGCTCTCCACTTAAGGCTCATGTTGCTAGCAGTAAAATTCTTGCAGAACATATAGATAAAATATATACATCTGGCAAGAAAAGCACAAAAGCTATAGAAGATGCATCTATAGACATTCAGGATAATGATTTTGTTTGTATTGTAGGTCCATCTGGATGTGGTAAATCTACACTTTTAAGAATGTTAGCTGGATTGGATTTCCCTACAAATGGAAATATCATAGTAAATGATAGAAAGGTTACAGGGCCTGGTCCAGATAGAGGAATGGTTTTCCAAACTTATACCCTTTTCCCTTGGATGAGTGTAGAGGATAATATAAAATTTGGTTTAAAACTAAAGAAGATGCCAAAAGATAAACAGGAAGAAATAGCTAATCGCTATTTAAAAATAATAGGACTTGAAAAGTTTGCAAAGTCATATCCTAAAGAATTATCAGGAGGGATGAAGCAAAGAGTTGCTATAGCAAGAGCCTTAGCAAATCAACCAGAAGTACTTCTTATGGATGAACCTTTTGGAGCATTAGACCCACATACAAAATCTATGATGCAACTTTTAATGCGTGAAATATGGGAAAAAGAACATCCTACAGTTGTCTTTATAACACATGATATTGATGAAGCAGTATTTTTAGCTAATAAGATTTATGTAATGTCAGCAAGACCTGGAAGGATTATGAAGGAAGTAAATGTATATTTACCACATAAACGTACATTAGAGTTAAAGGATTCTACTGAATTTATAAAAATTAGAAAAGATATAAATTCTTTACTATATTCATCAAAGAAAAATGTGGAATAAAAAATAAATGAGTATTTATTATAAGTAGTAAGAAAGAAGGTATAGTATGAGTATAAATAGAATAGTGTGTACAAAAACTTCTTATTTTGGAGAGTTTGCAAGAAATGAAATAAAAACTGAAATAGAAAAATATCATTTTAAAAAGGCTTTTTTAGTTTCAGATAAAGATTTAGAAAAATGTGGAGTAGTTTTAAAGATAGAGAAAGTTTTAAAAGAAAATAATATACCCTATGAATTAGATTTAGAAGTTAAACCTAATCCTACAATTGAAAATGTTCATTATGGTTTAGAACTTTTTAAAAAAAGCAATGCTGATTTTATTATAGCAGTAGGAGGAGGTTCTGTAATAGATACAGCAAAGGCAATTGCAGTTATAGCAAATAATCCTGAAAATGAAGATGTAGTTTCATTAGAAGGAGTGGATAAAAGTAAAAACCAAGCCATTCCTATAATTGCAGTACCTACAACAGCAGGAACTGGTTCTGAAACTACAATGGATTATGTTATTACAAACACAAAAGAAAAAAGAAAGATGGCTTGTATGGATTCTAAGGTTGTTCCTATTGCAGCTATTCTTGATACAGAAATTATGTCTTCTTTACCATTAAAGTTAACAGCAGCAACAGCTATGGATGCCTTAACCCATGCTATAGAATCTTATTTATCTAAAGGAGCATTCTCTTTTTCAGAAATGCTTTCATTAAAAGCAGTAAGCTTAATTTCAGAAAACTTTCTAAAGGTTCTTAAAAATCCAAATGATTATGAAGTACGTAAACAATTAGCAATTGCTCAATATATAGCAGGAATGAGTTTCACTAATGTAGGACTTGGTATTGTTCATTCTATGGCACATCCATTAAGTGCATTTTATGATATACCTCATGGTGTAGCAAATGCATTAATTTTACCCTATGTATTAGAATTTAATGCTGATGTATGTAAAGAGAAGATTATTGAATTATCTTATGCATTTGATAAAGATTTTGATTCAAAGGGAGATTGGCAAAAGGCAGCTAAGCATTGTTGTGAAATAATAAGTTCATTTAATAAAGCAGCAGGGTTACCTGAGGTGTTATCAGAAATTGGAGTAAAAGAAGAAGATTATGATGCTTTAGCACAATCTGCTTTTACTGATGCTGCAACAGCTGATAATCCAAAGGAAGTTAATGTAGAAACATTTAAAAATTTATACAAAAGTATGTATAAAATATAGAATGGAGAATTAAATGATTTTCACCAGATGATATAGCTAAATGGATTCCTACAGAAGTATAAAAAAATAAATAATATTTTTTATTTGTGGATAATCTTTATTTATTAGAAAAAATATGTTATTATTAATTTGTTCATTAATAGTTTGAAGTTTTTTTAATTTATGGAGGTATGATAAATGAAAAATATAACTAAGGATATAATTTATGTAGGTGTAAATGACCATAAGGTTGATTTATTTGAAGGACAATATGATGTACCAAATGGTATGGCTTATAATTCATATGTAGTATTAGATGAAAAGGTAACAGTATTTGATACAGTTGATGCAAATTTTAATGATGAATGGCTTGAAAATGTTCATAAAGCTTTAGATGGAAGAAAGCCAGATTATCTTGTTGTTCAACATATGGAACCAGACCATTCAGCTAATATTTTTAATTTTGCAAAAGCATATCCAGAAGCAAAAATTGTTGGAAATGCAAAGACTTTTGTAATGATAAAGCAATTTTTTGGAACAGCATTTGAAGATAGACAAGTAGTTGTTAAGGATGGAGATTCTTTATGCACTGGTAAACATACATTTACTTTTGTATTTGCACCAATGGTTCATTGGCCAGAAGTTATGGTTACATATGATAGCTTTGATAAGGTATTATTCTCAGCTGATGGTTTTGGTAAATTTGGAGCACTTGATGTAGAAGAAGATTGGGCAGATGAAGCTAGAAGATATTATATTGGAATAGTAGGTAAATATGGAAAACCAGTTCAAGCCTTATTAAAGAAGGCTTCAGCTCTTGATATTCAAATTATTTGTCCACTTCATGGACCTATACTTACTGAAAATCTTGGATATTATTTAAATCTTTATAATACATGGTCATCATATGCTGTTGAAGAAGAAGGAGTAGTTTTAGCTTACACATCAGTTTATGGTAACACAAAGAAGGCCGTAGAGCTTTTAGCTGAAGAATTAAAGAATCTTGGCTGTGAAAAGGTAATTGTTAATGACCTTGCTAGATGTGATATGTCAAAGGCAGTTGCTGATGCTTTTAGATATGGTAAGCTTGTTCTTGCTACATTAACATATAATGGTGATGTGTTCCCATTCATGAGAGATTTCATAGACCATCTTACTGAAAGAAGCTATCAAAATCGTACAATTGGTTTAATTGAAAATGGTTCATGGGCTCCTACTGCTGCAAAAGTTATGAAGGCTAAGTTTGAAAAGAGTAGCAATATTAATTTTGTAGATACAGTAGTTACAGTTAAATCTGCTCTTGATGATACAGCAAAGGAATCTATAAAGAAACTTGCACAAGAAATTTATAATGCTTAATTAAATATATTATAAAAGAGGCTATTGCATGACTCACTTAATGCAATAGCCTTTATTTTTATTAGAAATTTATGTGATTTGCTAAGCCATGGATAGTTTAGTAAGTTTAATGAATATTTATTTTATTTTTTACAAACAAAATATTTCTAAGAAAAATATTGATAATTTAATTAAAACAATTATAATTAAATTATATAAAAAACAAAAATGTAATGGTATTCATAAAATGAAGGGAAGAAAATGAAGATGAAGAAATTAATGCTAGGGTTGTTAATAACAACTTCTTTGGTAGGTATGGGAATCGGAACACAATACAAATTACCTTCAGCAAAAGAAACAGTAAAAGCTGCCTCAACTGAAAAGGGTGTAACTATCTATTATGAATGTAAATCTGGAAAACCTAACATATATTATTGGAATTCAAATCCTCAAAATTTAGAGATAGAATTTCCAGGTAAAGAGATGGAATATGATGGTTCACAAAAAGGAGAATGTTGGTATAAAGCAACTTTCCCAGATGTAACTAAAATTAATATGCTATTTAGTGTAAATGGAGTGCAAACAGCAGATTTAACAAGAAAAACTGGAACATGGTGGTATAAAGATAATAAGTGGTATGACAAAAATCCATATGAGTCTCAAGGCGGTGGAGGAGAATCTTTAGGTGGAGACTTTAGAGATGAAACAATATACTTTGTAATGACAACAAGATTTTATGATGGTGACCCTTCTAATAATGTTCATTGTTGGGATGATTCTAAGGCAGGAAATCCAGACTCAGACCCAGGATGGAGAGGAGATTTTAAAGGACTTATAGATAAGCTAGATTATATAAAAGCAATGGGATTTTCTGCAATATGGATAACTCCTGTTGTAAAGAATATGAGTGCATATGATTATCATGGATATCATGCAGTTAATTTTAATGAAGTAGATCCAAGATATGAAAGTGAAGGGGCAACTTATCAAGATTTAATTAATGCAGCTCATGCTAAGGGAATAAAAATAATTCAAGATGTAGTTTTTAATCATACTTCTAATAATGGTGAAGAACAATTATTCCCATTAGTAACAAAAACTGGTGGAAATGATACATTTGAAAATGTAAAGAGAATTGATGGAAGTGTACTACCAGAAAATTATGATTCATTAGATGCTGGTGCTAAACACAAAGCTAGATATGAAGCAATGAAAGGTTCTGGAGACCCTAATAATATTTATCATCATCAAGATGGAATAAACTATGAAGGATTTACAGCAACCACAGGTCAATTTGCTGATGATTGTGTTGACTTAAATACAGAAAATCCAACAGTTTATAACTACTTAATAGATGCATATACAAAATATATAAATATGGGTGTTGATGCATTTAGAGTAGATACAGTTAAACATATTTCAAGACTAACATTTAATGAAACCTTCTTACCAGCATTTATGAAAGCAGGTGGAGATGATTTTTATATGTTTGGAGAATGTGCAGCTAGAGTTAATGAAATATGGAATCGTGGAGTACCACCAGTTTCATCTCAATTCTATACTTGGAAAGAAGAAAAGAATTATGGATGGTCAGATACAGATGCTTTAGCTAACTGTAAAGCAACAGAAACTCAATTTAATGATAATACAAATGTTGAAACTCAAAGGACATCAAATAATGCATTTTTAAATGGAAATGAATATCATACACCAGATTATAGTCAAAGGTCTCACTTAGATATGATTGATTTTACAATGCACTGGAACTTTGATTATGCACGTAATGCATTCCAAAAGGGGCTAGAAGAAGATAAGTATTATAATGATTCAACATGGAATGTTGTTTATGTTGATTCACATGACTATGGTCCAAATACTGATAACAGATATGCTGGTGGAACAGATAACTGGGCAGAAAATTTAGATCTTATGTTTACATTTAGAGGAATACCTTGTGTATATTATGGTAGTGAAGTAGAATTCCAAAAAGGTAAGAAAATAGATTATGGTAATACCGCGCCTTTAAGTACAAGTGGAAGAGCATATTTTGGAGATTATCTAGAAGGTTCAGTGGATGTAACAGATTATGGTGAATATTCAAATGCTACTGGAACAATGGCACAAACACTAAATTCAACATTATCAAAGCATATACAAAGACTTAATAAAATAAGAAGAGCTATACCAGCATTAAGCAAGGGACAATATTCAACTGAAGGAATTTCAGGAGATGCTATGGCATATAAGAAACGTTATACAGCAAATGGAGTAGATAGTTTTGCTTGTGTAGCAATAAGTGGTTCAGCAACCTTTACAGGAATTCCAAGTGGAACATATACAGATGTTATTACAGGTAAAACTGTTCAATGTAATGGAACATTAACAACTGAATCTGTTGGAAAAGGAAATATGAGAATTTATGTTCTTAATGGGCCAGGAAAAATTGGTGAAGATGGAGCATATTTAAAATAGAATATTAAAAAAAGACTATTGCAAAAATAAGTAGATAATTTATTTAGAATAAATTGAATATTTTGCAATAGTTTTTTTTATAATTATAACAAAAATAAATTATTTATAAGAAAAATATTGATAAAGTTTAGAAATCAAGTATAATAAAATTATATACAAAAAATAGAACAATGAATGTAATGGTATTCATTGAATGGGGGAACAAGATGAGAATGAAAAAATTATTATTAGGGTTACTAATAACAACTTCTCTAGTAGGAACAGGAATTGGAACTCAGTATAAATTACCTTCAGCAAGTCAAACAATAAAAGCAGAAGCAGATGAACAAGGTGTAACTATTTATTTCAAATGTGACTCAGGAACACCTAATATATATTACTGGAATTCAAATCCTAAAAACTTAGAAGTAGAATTTCCAGGTAAACCAATGGAA
>ONGV01000145.1 GCA_900317445.1 uncultured Eubacteriales bacterium
ATTTTGAACTTGTTCTCTAATTTTTTCAATTAGATTTTTTATATCTATAACTATATTAGTTATATTAATATCATTTGCCTTTGAACCTATGGTATTTGCTTCTCTATTCATTTCTTGAACAATAAAATCAAGCTTTCTTCCCACAGCCTCATCTAAATTTAAAGTTTTTCTCATTTGTTCTAAATGACTTCTTAATCTTGTAACTTCTTCATCTACAGCTGCCTTATCAGCAAAAATAGCCACTTCAACTGCTATTCTTTCCTCATCAACATTTAAGTTCTTAGTAAGTTCTGATATTCTATCTTCTAATTTTTTCTTATATATCTTTGGTAAATCATCTGCAAGAGACTCAATACTTTTTACCTTTTCTTCAATTACATTTAGTTTAACAAGAATATCCTCTTTAAGCTTTTCACCTTCACGAATTCTCATTTCAACCATATTGTCTAAAGAAGATTCTATTAAAGGCTTTATTTCTTTTAATACTTCATCTAAATTTTCTTCTTCTGCTTCTAATGTTAAAACTTCAGGAAAATTTGCAAGCTTACTTACAGTTATATCATTTTCAATATTAAATTCTTTTTGAAGTTCATTAAGACAATTATAATATCCTTTAGCCACTTCTAAATTAAGCTTAGGCATAGCTGATGCTTTTTCATAACTTTTATAATTTATAAATACATCAACTTTTCCTCTGTTAAGTCTTGTATTTATTATTTTCCTTATTTCTTCTTCTAAAGATATCATAAACTTAGGCATTCTAATATTTAAATCTAAATATCTATTGTTAACACTTTTCATTTCAATAGAAAATAAATGCTCTTTTCCTTCTTCACTTTGAGCCCTTCCAAAGCTAGTCATGCTCTTTATCAATTTTTTCACATCCTCTACCCTTTAATAAATAAAATAATAGTTTATTTTATTTTTCCAGTCAATATTTTATTAACAATTTATTAACATTTTTTAAAATAATTTTTCACAAAAATAAGCTGTTGCAAAAAATATTGATATAATACATATTAGAATATTATATCAATATTTTTAATGCAACAGCACTAAATTAGTTTTTATTTTACATTATAAATAATTTTATTAAGAATATAATTGCAAGAACTATCATAACCCATGATACTTTCTTTCTCTCTTCTTTTTTACATACTAAATTGTAAATTAAATTCATAAATACATATGCTAATACACCAATAGTTAATCCATCACCTATACTATAAGTAAGTGGCATTAATGCTATTGTTAAGAAAGCTGGTACACCTTCTGTAATATCGCTAAAGTCAATATTTTTTACAGATTCAAGCATTAAATATCCAACATATATAAGAGCTGGTGCTGTTGCACATGATGGAATTGCTACAAATATTGGAGAGAAAAACATAGCAAGTAAAAATAATATTCCTGCAAATACTGCTGTCCATCCAGTTCTTCCTCCAGCTGCAACTCCTGTTGAACTTTCAACATAAGTAGTTACTGTTGAAACTCCTAAAACAGCTCCCACTGTTGTACCAACAGAATCTACTAATAAAGCTTTACCTGCATTTGGTACATTTCCATCCTTATCAAGCATTCCTGCTCTTGATGTAACTCCTACTAAAGTTCCTATAGTATCAAAGAAATCTACAAATAAGAATGTGAAAACTATTGTTATAAATGTTCCTATAGTTTCTGGGTGGAACATATAACCAAAGTCTATTTTTCCTGCAATAGGTGCTATACTTTCAAATTTAAATATACCTTCTGGAAGATAAATTCCAAAATCCGCCGCATTAGGATTTATAAAATAAGCATATCCCCAAGCACATAATGTTGATATTACTATTCCACAAAGAATAGAACCTTTAACTTTCTTTTTGTCTAATATAACTATTACTAAAAGTCCTATTAATGCTATTATAACTGTTGGTGATTTAAAGCTTCCAAGAGCCACTGTTGTTGCTTCATCTGCCACTACAATATTAGCTCCTAAAAAACCTATAAAGGCAATAAAAAGACCTATTCCAGCTGTAACTGCGTATTTCATATTTATAGGAATAGCTTTTACTACAGCTTCTCTTACTTTAAATAAGGATAAAATTATAAATATAATACCTTCTACAAAAACTGCTGACAAAGCAATTTTCCAAGTTATGCCATCTCCTGTTGCTATTCCAGCAAAATAAGCATTTAAGCCCATTCCTGATGCTAATGCAAATGGTAAGTTAGCAAATAGCCCCATAATAATAGTGGTAAGTCCTGCTGATAAACAAGTTGCAGTAACTAAGGCTCCCTTATCCATTCTAGCACCACTTAAAATATTAGGATTTACTGCAATTATATAAGCCATTGCTAAGAAAGTGGTAAGTCCAGCTATAAATTCCTTTTTATAGTCTACCTTCTTGTTACTCAAGATTTCCAAAAATCTTCCTTTTTCTTTTACTTCTTGCATGTCTGTCTCCTCCTTAAAATAAATTAAGGAAGTAGAATTTTTTACTCTACTTCCTTTTAGACACTTTTATACAATAAGTACCTCATAGTCAGATATTTTGTGGTTATCTGGTAGAGACTGGTGAACCATATTATCACCACTATATGAGTCTTTCTTAACTGATTATAATCTATTCAATATTTTTTTGTCAATATTCTATTTTTTTATTCATTTTTTTAAAGTTTAATTGTTCATATTTTAATTTTTCTATTACACATTAAATTTATTGTATCATGTAAATTATCCTATTATATATGAAAGTTCATCTTTTATTCTATCTACTCTACATTCCTCAGCTGATATAATTTTTTCTATCTTTTCAACTGCAGCATCTACATTATCATTTACAATTCCATAATTATATTTAGATATTGAATTTATTTCTGGATATGCAGAATTAAACTTTCTTATTAGCATTTCAGGTGTTTCTACCTTATCACTATTTAAGATTGTTTCTTTAAGTTCTTCTATAGAAGGTGGTAATATAAAAATTAATATTGCATCTTCAACTTTTTCTTTAATTTGAAGAGCTCCTTTTATATCTACCTTTGTTATTACATTTTTTCCTTCCTTAAGAAATTTCTCAACTTGACGTTTAGGAGTTCCATAATAATTGTCATATATTTCAGCCCACTCAAGGAAAAATCCTTGTTGGACCCTTTTTAAAAATTCTTTTTTATCTATATATTCATATTCTTCAATTTCATCTTCTCTTTTTTCCCTTGTTGTAAAAGATTTTGAAAGTACAAGATTACTATTTTTCTTTAATAAAGCTTCTATTACCTTGTCCTTTTTTGCTCCTGTTGGTCCTGATATAGTTAATAGCATTCCTTTCTTTGCCATTTTAATCCCTCCATTTTTGTCTCTATTTTCTAAAAACTGTTATATTAAATTACACAATAATAAAAAAATAACCTTTGAATACAAAAGTCATTTAAAATTTTGTGGTTTTTGGCAGGGCGGCGTATCCTGCATCTCTGTTTACTGTTTCCAGCGTGTGAGGAGCCATTTCTCACCTCAAAAACCTACATATTATATTATTATAATTACATTCTACTTATTTTTCAATATTTTGCTTACTCATTTTTAACAATTCTTCCACTTTGAAGTCTATTTTCTATTTTGCTTTTAGTTATTGGATAAAGGGTTGTAACAAATATACAATCCTCTTCCTCATCTATTTTCAGCCCCAATAAAAGTATACCATCTACTTTCTTTATAAGTTCTAAATCGTAGCTTTCATTTCTCTTTCTGTATATTCCTATATAATCAGGCTTTTCTATTATACTTTCTATAGTTCTATATAAATTTTCTTTAACATTTTTACTTAATTGCTTGCTATGGTATTTTCTAATGTGGTTAATAACTCCTGGAGAGGCATATACACTTCTTTGAATTACACAATTTAACTTTTTGGTCAAAGAAGCTGTTATTTTACCAACTTTTTTGTATTGCCTATAATACTTTCCCATATTTTCTTCACCACACCTTTTGTTTTATAAAATTATAACATTTATATATTACTATTATATTATATATCTATTAATATTTATAACTTTTTTAGATTATCTCCTTAGCATTTTTAGGCAGTTGACTTATATGAATTAAATAGGAAAAGCATCTTTCTGCTTCTTGATTATATATAAAACCAAGTCTATGGCTTATTTCCCTTGAAATATCTTTAAATAATTCTCCCATTGCAAAAAGAGAATCCCATATTGAAGTTATATTTCCTGCTGGATAAGTTTTTAGAAATCTATCCCATATTTCATTAGGCAAATAATTTTTTAAGTATTTTCCACTCTTTCCAACACTACAGGAAAAATCTGTTGAAATTCCTACATACCAAGATAACATTTCTATAAGCTGAGGACGTACGTAAAAATTTAAGTTATCCATAGCATATGGAATTTCATCTCTCCATAATCCCTTTGCTACATAAATACTTACCCACCAAAATTCATTACATGCTCTATAAAATAATTTTTCTGTAGGCTTTTTAATCCAATGAGCTTCATCTGTTGGTTCTGGAAGCTTTGGGAAAATATTATCTTTATCTAAAAGTACAATTGATAATTTATCTTTTTTTAATTCTTTTAATGCAAATTCCTTAGTTTGTATATGTAAATCTATTCTGTTGCCATCTATAAATTGCATTAAATATCCATAATTATTTTTAAAATTTGTTTTTATTCCTGCAATTTTATCTAACTCATCAGGTAATTGCATAATAAGCCTTTTTCCAAATATATCTACCCATTCTTTATCCTTTATAAATGATTTTGTTTCTTTAACAACATAAACAATATCAAAATCTTGAAAAATATCCTTTGGTGCTTTTGAATTTGCTCTTGAACCATTCATATAAACTCCAAGTATTCTTTCATCTTTTTCTGCAACACCAAGTATTAAATCAAACATTTCTTTTTCTGTTCTCATAAACTTCTCCTTTCTAAGGCTTATATCTATAAATTAACTAATACTTTTTTTCTTAATATCTCATATAAAGCAAGTATTAAACATCCTATTCCATAACATGCTATATCTTTTAAATCAAACACAGAGCCTATAATTACTCTTGCAAAACTATTATTTTGAAGCCCTAATATATTAATTATTTTTAAATATTGCATAACTTCTACTGCTACTGAAAAAATAAATATATAAAGTGGTAATAATCTACACTTTTCTGGTATAAAAATTCTAACAAATGAATATAAAACAATAACTACAATAATATCTCCAATATATGGTCTTATAAAATCATCATGAACATATAATGCAATTAAAGTTTCAACTATCATCAGTAAAATAAATATTATTAAGTAAAATACTCTTTTCATATTATCAATTCCTATTTACTAATTCTTACTATTATTGTATCACATTCTAAAAAAAGTGTGAAATCATTACTTTGCTTTTCCTACTATCATAGCTCTAATTCAACACAAAATAACAATTCACACTTAATTAAAGGAAAGTAATAAAACTTTCTTTTAACTATATATAACTAACTCCCTTTTTCTTTAATTCTCCTCTAAGCTTTATAACCTTCTTTATTGGAAATACTGTATCTATAGAATTCTTAAGCATTTCTACCTTTAATCCTAATTTAACTGCTCCTTTAGCAGTTGCTGAAACACATCCCCCTTCATCAATTCCACAAATTTGTATTGTATTAATATTATGATTTTCTAAGAAAAATCTTAACTCTTTAACAGAAAAAGCATCTGCATGTTTTTTTTC
>ONGV01000093.1 GCA_900317445.1 uncultured Eubacteriales bacterium
TATGGGAGGCTGTCAACAATTTTCTAAATTATAAAAGTCAACATCAATTTATAACTTTTTATAATTTATTTGTAACTGTTAGTTACCCCTATTGGATTAACATTATATCCTCTTGGATCCATTTTTTCTGTTATTCTTTTTATAGCTCCACCTTTTCCTGCTGCATCCCATCCCTCAAAGGCTATTACAACAGGTATTCTTTTTAAATATAACTGATTTTGAAGTTTTGAAAGCTTCTTTTGTGCTTTATCTAATCTTTCTTTATATTCTTCTTTTTCTAGCTTTTTTGATAAATCTACTTTATCTAGTATAGTAGGTTCATTTAAATTTAATATATTTACTTTACTTATTTTTTCAAATTCCTTTTTTGATTTTTCAAAAGCTATACGTTCTTCTATTCCTTTAATTACTATTTTAAAAATCTTATTTATGGCATATTCTTTATCCATAGCTTCTATTATATTCCATCTGCAATAATCATTATCTGTTTTTACAAGAGTCTCTTCAATTATATTTAAATACTCATCATACTGCTCATAATGCTTCCAATCTTCTTTAGTAACTCTCCATTTAGTTTCATTAGAAGATTCTAAAGCTTCAAATCTCTTTTTTTGTTCTTCCTTTGTTATATGAAGAAAGAATTTAAATATTAATGTACCATCTTTAAAAAGCTCCTCTTCAAAAGAATTTATTTCTTGATAACAAGTTGATAGTTCATTTCTTTTTGATACTTTATCAAGACGGTCTAATAAAACTTGGCGATACCATCCTCTATCAAATATAACCATATTACCTTTAGAAGGAGTTCTAACCCAAAATCTACGAAGGAAGGGATAATATTTTTCTTCTGAAGTTGAAACTTTAGTTGAATATACATTAAATCCTCTAGGGTCTAATGGATGAATAAGCTTATTAATTAAGGTTCCTTTTCCAGAGGCTCCCCATCCTTCAAAAAGTATTATTATTGGAATATCTAATTTTTTAGCTTCCCTTTGAAGACTTCCTAATTTTACTTCATACTCTTCTTTAATAAGGTCATAATCTTTCTTTTTCATCTTCTTAGATAAATCAACATTTTCTAACATAGTTATCCCCCTTATATTTAAAAAGAGATTGGTATTATCCAATCTCTAATATCAATTCTTTTTTTACTTAAGATAGTTATAAACAATTTCTAATCTTTCTTCTTCTAAAACATTAGCTATCTTATTTTCTACTTTTCCATTTTTAATAAATCTTTCCTCATTTGCATCAGCTATTTTTTGAAGTCTTTCTTGAAATTTATCTTCTGTTAATAAATCATCTTGAAATTCATCAACTAAATCCTTTACTGCTGTTGCCAATTCCTTTGGATTTCTGTAAACTGCTCTCATATTAAATACTCCTCATCTTTATAAAATAAAAAATAAATTTATTCTATACTACCATAAATTAATGTTGTTTTCTAGTCTCTTTTTTAATAGCTTCTAAAGCATAAGCTACATGAAGTTCAGTTGATATAAGTACTGCCTTTTCATCTATATTAAATTTTTCATTATGATTTGGATATGCCCTTCCCATTTCTTCATTTCCAGCTCCTACAAAGGCAAAAACTCCTGGTATTCTTTTTTGATAAACAGAAAAATCTTCTCCAAGCATCATTTTTGGAATACTTACAAGAGATTCCTCTGGGAATATTTTTCTTGCTCCATCTAAAGCACTTTTTACTGCATCTTTATCATTTACCACAGCTGGATGAGCAGACATATTATAGTCTATAACAGCTGTAGCACCATAAGAAGAAGCTGTACTATATACTATTCTTTCAATAGAATTTTTTATAGCTTTTGCTGTTTCTACAGAGAAAGTTCTTACCGTTCCTTCAATAAGAGCCTCTCCAGAAATTATATTATGTTGAGAACCTGATTGAACATGTCCTATAGTTACAACAGCAGAATCTATAGGATTTATTTCTCTACTTATTATAGATTGAATATTTAAAACAGTTGCTGCTGCTGCTAAAGTTGCATCTACACATTGTTGAGGCTTTCCAGCATGTCCAGCTTTACCATAAATTTTTATTTTAAAAATATCTGATGATGCCATTCTTGGTCCTTCTTCAATAGATATTTTTCCACATTCTATATCACCAAAAACATGAAGACCAAATATTTCATCTATTCCTAAAAGACAACCATCTTCAACTATAAGTTTTGCCCCCTTACAATTTTCTTCTGAAGGTTGAAATATAAGAGAAATCTTTCCTGGAAGAATATCTTCATATTTTTTTAATATAATTGCAGCACCTATTAAAGCTGCAATATGTGCATCATGTCCACAAGCATGCATTAGTCCAGGATTTTGTGAGCAATAAGATACTCCTGTTTTTTCTTCTATTCTTAAAGCATCCATATCAGCTCTTAATGCAATATGTCTTCCTTTACCTTTTCCAATAGTAGCTATTATTCCAGTTATAGCTGCTTCTTCATAAAAAACTCCTATTTTATCTAACTCTTCTTTTATTCTTTTTGAAGTTTCAAATTCTTCAAGTCCAAGTTCTGGATGTCTATGAAAATGCTTTCTAAGCCTTATTATATATTCAGATATTTCCTTTGTTTCTTTTCTTATATCTATATTAAAGTTTATTTCTTGTGGCTTTTTTTCTTCACTTTCTTTTTGCATTACTTCTTTTTTTAAAGTACCATTTTTTGAATAATTAAATCGCTTCCTTTTTGAAATTAAATCCATAAAAATTCCCCCAAATTTAATTTATATTTTATACAGAAAATTTTCTCTTTTAGTTAGTTTTTATAATTATATCATAAATTAATAAATTTCTTATATTAAATTTAATATTTCATTCTTTCTTTCTATTAAATTTTCATTATAAATACCTTTTATTTTAAGAGGAGTATCTCCTAATACTATAATTTCATCTCCCATAAATATAGCTTCATCAATATCATGGGTAACAAAAATAACCATAGAATTTTCTTTTTTAAAAAACTTTTTAAGTTCTTCCATAATTATGTACTTAATTTTATAGTCTAAAGATTTAAAAGGCTCATCCATAAGTATAAGCTTTGAAGGCTTTAATAAGGCTCTAGCAATATTTACTCTTTGCCTCATGCCTCCACTTAAATTTTCAGGATACTTATTTTCTGTATCTTCAATATTAAGACTTTTTAAAACTTCTCTTATTTTATTTATTCCTTCTTCTTTAGAATAATATTCATAAATAAAAAGCTCCATATTTTCTTTTACTGTAAGCCAAGAAATAAGTCTATCTTCTTGAAAAATATAACTTATTTCATCTGTTTTTACTCCTTTAATTTCTCCAGAATCTTTATACATAAGACCACTTATTATATTTAAAAGAGTGCTTTTTCCTCCTCCAGACTTTCCTAAAATTACATTCATATTTTTTTCTAAGGTTAAATTAAAGTTTTCAAATATTTTTTTATCTTCAAAGGCTTTATATAAATTTTTAATTTCAATTTTCATTTTTCCACCTATAAACTCTCTTTAAAAGCTTTTTATTTATATATTCAAATAAAATTGATATAAGAGCTATTATAATTATCCAAGCAAAAATTTTAACAGTATTAAAATTAACCTTTTCTATTTGCACTGCTGCTCCTATACCATACTTTGGCTGTCCATGTACTTCTCCTGCTATTACTACTTTAAAAGCTAAAGAGAATGTAGATATTAGTATGCTCATAATATAAAATTTTATCACAGGAATATATATCTTTTTTATTTTTTCCTTTTGAGATACCTTATAAATTTTACACATATCTAATATTTTTTTATCAATATCTTTTAAAGAATTATATATTCCTTCATATAAAATAGGAAATACTATAGCAAAGCCCACTACAAAAGGTGCTTTATCTTTATCAAACCATATTAATGCAAGAAGAACTAATATCATTGTTGGAATTGTCTTTCCTATAGAATTTAATGGAGCTAATAAATTTTTTAAAAAGGGGTACATAAAAGAAAGTACCCCTAAAATAACTGATAATATTAATGCTAATGTAAAGCTTACTATAGTTCTATATAAAGTGCTTATTGAATTTTTTATAAACTCTGGACTTTTTAGTATTTCTATCATAGAAATTAAAACATCTTCTATTTTTGGAAGATAAATATCTTTGTTAATTTTTATAGCTATAATCTCCCATATTATTAAAATAGCTATAGTTCCAAGGAAAATCTGACTTCTTTTATTCCATAAAAATGGCTTCATCAGGAACCTTTCCTCCTATTGTACTAGCATCGAAGCTATTTAATTTTTCAAAATAAGAATTATATTCTTTATGAGTATCATCTATTCCTTCATAATCTATATTAGCCTTTTCCATTGCTTTAGGAATTATATCTTTATTTGCAGAAACTCCAATTTCTTCACAAAAGCTTCCAAGCTCTTCTGTTCCTTTTTCTGCAAATTCACAACTTTCTTCTAATTTATCTAAAAACTCATCTATAAATTCTTTATTTTTATCTGCAAAATCTTTTTTAACTATTACTGTTGATTGAGGGAAACCATATTCTGAATTATTTTTTTCCTTCCATATTTCATTTAAATCTAAAATTATTGAAACTTTATTATTTTTAGATAAAACTTGTGTTAATGCTGGTTCTGGAAGTACTGCATAAGGAGTTTTTCCGGCAATTACTGTTGGTGCAAGTTCTGTTACTCCACTAACATATGAGAAATTAAAGTCTTCATCACCATAACCCATATCCTTTAAAACTGATTTAGTAACAATATCTGGTGTTAAGCCTTTACCAATATTGTATATTTCTTTTCCTCTTAAATTTTCTAAACTAATTTCTCCATCAGTTGAAACTAAATAAAAACATCCCCATCCTACTGTTCCTGCAATTTCATATAAAGCACCTTTATTATATTGAGTTGCTGCTACATTTGAAGGTACTATAGCAATATCAGGTTCTCCTTTAAGTACAGATGAAACTATATTTTCTGAAGTTTTTTCTATTGTATAATCTGTTTTATAGTTCTTTTTTATCTCCTTATTTTCCTTAATAAGTTTTGCAGATGCTATAGCAGGAAGACCATCTGGCACTACAATCTTAACTTCTGTTGTTTCTTCTATTTTATTATCTGCTTTTGTATTAGATGGTTCATTTTTATTTCCACAGCCAATTAATGAAACTGTAACACATAGTATTGTTACTATTAAAATTAATTTTTTCTTCATTTTTATTCCTCCTTAAAAAAATTCAATTAATATTATAGACCTAAAAAAAATTAGTTACAATACTACTTTTTAGTGTTAAGGTTATCATTTAATATTAATATAATTTTTACTTTATTTTTCTTTTTTAAGTATAAAATATACTATTTTGAACATAATATTTATATATTTAGTTTATTTAATTCATGGTGGTGAAAATATGTGGTTTAACAAAAGCTTTGAAGAAACAGTAAAGGAATTTAACAGCAATATATTAAATGGTCTTTCTTCAGAAGAAGCTAAAATACGTTTGGAAAAAATAGGGGAAAATAACCTTGTTTCACAAAAAAAGAAATCTTTATTTATTCTTTTCTTTTCTCAGTTAAATGATGTAATGATTTATATACTTCTAATAGCTGCTATAATATCAGGAATTATGGGAGAACTAAGTGATTCAATAATAATACTTATAGTTATATTAATAAATGCAATTATTGGAGTAGTTCAAGAATATAAAGCAGAGAAGGCTTTAGAATCCTTAAAAAAACTAAGCACTCCAAAGGCTATTGTAAAAAGGGATGGTATTCTTTTAGAAATTCCCTCAAAAGAAGTTGTTCCTGGTGATATTATAATTATAGATGCTGGTAGATATATTCCTGCTGATGTACGCCTTATTGAAAGTGCAAATTTAAAAATAGATGAATCTGCCTTTACTGGAGAATCTGTTCCTTCTGAAAAAAATGCAAATATAATTTTAGATGATGATTCTTTACCTATTGGTGATAGAATTAATATGGCTTTTATGTCCACCTTATCTACCTATGGAAGAGGATGTGGCATTGTTGTAGCTACTGGAATGAATACTGAAATAGGTAAAATTGCTTCAATGCTTGAAGAGGAAGAAAAAGAAACTACACTTCTTCAAAAAAAGTTAGCCTTTGTTGGGAAAGCTTTAGGCTTTGGTGCTGTTTTTATATGCTTATTAATATTTATAATTTCTATGTTTCAAGGAAGAGATTGGTTTGAAATGCTATTAACATCAATAAGCCTTGCAGTTGCTGCTATTCCAGAAGGTCTTCCTGCTATTGTTGCAATAGTTCTTGCCCTTGGTGTTCAAAGAATGATAAAGGAAAATGCTATTGTTAAAAAGCTTGCTGCTGTAGAAACCTTAGGTTCTGTAAGCATAATATGCTCTGATAAAACAGGAACTCTTACACTAAATAAAATGACAGTAAAAAAATATTTTGTAAATAATACTCTTAAATCTTTAGAAAAATTAGATATACAAAATAACGAAAGCAAATTATTACTAGAAAGTATGATTCTTTGTAATGATGCTACAAGTGATGAAAATTCTAAAACTGGAGACCCTACAGAAATAGCTTTTTTAGATGCTGGAATTAAATTTAATATATTTAAAAATGATTTAAATAATAAATATAAAAGAGTAAATGAAATTCCTTTTGATTCTGAAAGAAAATTAATGACTACTGTAAATTTTTATGATAATGAATTTAAAGTAATAACAAAAGGTGCCCTTGATTCATTACTTAAAATTTGCACAAAGGTCTTAATAAATAAAAAAATACTTCCTCTTACAGATGAAATAAAAAATTCTTTTTTAAAGGCTTCTGAAGAGATGTCAAAAGATGCTTTAAGAGTTTTAGCTGCAGCATATAAAAATATACCTTCTTCTGATATTCCTCTTAAAGATTTAGAAAAAGATTTAATATTAGTAGGTTTACTTGGAATGATTGACCCTCCTAGAGAAGAAGTAAAGAATTCTATTTCTTTATGTAAAAAGGCTGGAATAACTCCTATTATGATAACTGGAGACCATAAAAATACTGCCTTTGCTATTGCTAAGGAATTACAAATTGCATCAAACCTTTCTGAATGTATATCTGGAAGTGAAATAGATATCTACTCTCAAGCTGACTTTAACTTAATTGCTCCAAAATTTAAAGTTTTTGCAAGAGTTTCTCCAGAGCATAAAGTTAAAATTGTAAAAGCTTTTAAATCTAATGGTAATGTAGTTTCCATGACAGGAGATGGAGTAAATGATGCTCCCTCTTTAAAAATAGCAGATATTGGAGTTGCTATGGGTGTAACTGGTACTGATGTAGCTAAAGGGGCTGCAGATATGATACTTACAGATGACAATTTTTCTACTATTGTCTCTGCTATAGAAGAAGGCCGTAATATTTATACAAATATTCGTAAATCTATTATATTTTTACTAGCTTGTAACTTTGGAGAAATAATAGTTTTATTCTTCTCTATACTTTTAAATTGGGATGCACCTCTTCTTCCAATTCATATTTTATGGGTAAATTTAATTACAGATAGCTTTCCTGCTCTTTCTTTAGGAATAGACCCTTTAGATGAA
>ONGV01000101.1 GCA_900317445.1 uncultured Eubacteriales bacterium
AATATTGACTTTTTTAATGCTTTTATAAAAATTATGATTTTTATAGCTTTCTTCATCAGAAAAAGGAAATAATACAAAAGCTCCAAGAACACATTTTTCATAAGTATTTTTAGATAAAATAGCATCTCTATATCTATGCATTGTATTGATATCTTCTTCTTTTGGTCCTATACCACCATATTTTTTAATATAATCTTTGCTATAATCAATTTTGTATTTAGCATCAAAAATTATTTGAAATTCTTTTCCATCTTTATTTATTGAAAGAATATTATCTGGTTTTTGATTTACTGTTTCAGAGGAAATTTTGGAATTATAAGTCATTTTAAATGTTTCCCCACTTTTAGGATTTTTATACATCAAAGTTGATTTAATTCCTTTTTTTAAAGTTATAACAATTCCATCATTATTTATTTTAATAAAATCACAACTTATTAACTTATACTTTTTTCTAAGTATTGAATTAAGTTTTATAAAACACCAATACTCATATAAAAGAGGTAATTCCTTCATTGATATGGAAAAAATATCACTTTTTATATTTAACCCTTTTTTAAGAATTAAGTAATATTTATAGACTTCTTTATATCCACTAGCCATTGTAAATATTAAAGATGTTGAGCTTTCATTATATTTTCCTTCAATATTTTTTAAAAAAGTTGTATTTATTCTTTTTGATATTTCCTTTTTTATTGAAGATAATTTATCTATAACTTCATCCTCAAAGTTCCAAGAAAATTCACTATAAATTTTAATAAATTTGTCAATTTTATCTATGACACTTAAGAGCATAAATTTAAGGAATCTATTTTCATTTGTATCATAGGTAATAGTTTTTTTTACTTGTAAAGCTTCTGTTGGAATGTATTTTCCATTAATATTTTTTATAACATAAGGTCTTTTTTCTAACCATCTTATTGTTTCTATGCTACTACTTTTTAATTCACCATGTTTATGAATTCTATTTTCTTTTACAAGATTATGATTTGGATTACATAAAATAACATCTATTGCTTTTAATAATTTTGTAAAAATTTCGTTTAAAATACTGTAAAACTCTGAATATGTATTTTTATTATCTTTTATTTCTCCACCTAAATATGTTCTAGCTAAAAGGCTATAGGATAAATTATAAATTTCTTTATTAATATCTTTTAACAATGCTTTATAATCATTTTTATAATCAATTTTACTTGGAAAAACTTCAAGAGTTATTTTAATATGTTCTTTACCATTTACTAAAACATATAAGTTAGAATACCCTATATCTCCCTTAAAATTAATAATTCCACTTAAAATTTTTCTTGACTTTCCTTTTTGAGTAATTTTGTTTCTTATTGTATAATTTTCATGATAAAACTCTATTTTAGAATTATTCTTTCCTTCAATTATTATTTCATAATTTTTATATTCCTTAAAACAAGTGTGTTCATCAAATTTTGATATAATAAGATTTTCTTTAGAAGTTACTTTTAAAGTTGCCTCATTTAAAATTTCATAAGAATCATTACTTCCATTGATAGAAAAATAAATTTCTTCTGTTTCAATAAAAACAATTTCTTCTTCTTTGCTAGTTCCAGAAGGTTGTAAAGCCATTTTCTATAAATCTCCTAATCATATTTATAAGCTTTTCACTAGTTAATTTGTATTTACTACTATTAACTTCTTTATTCATTTCTTTAAGTTGTTCTTTTTCTAAATTTATGTCATATTTAGTATTATTAAATAAATTAAATAGTTTTATTAGTATATCAAATACTTCAATGTCACTTCCACTTATCTTAGGTAATATTTTTTGTAAAATGCAATAATCTAAGGCTTTGTTATAATCCATAACATTATCTTTTAAAGCATATATCATGTAAAATACAATTTCATCTCTAACTCTAAGACCAAATTGCTTATTAAATCTTTCTAAAATACTATTTATTCTTACTAATTCATCAATGACTTTAAGGGCTATATCTTTATATTCTTTACAATCTGCTATCTTTAAAAACTCTGATTTTAAAAATTCATTATCATAAATCCAATATTCTTCTTTATTTAAAGAGGTATCTTCAAAATCATAATATAAGTTAACCTTGTTAAATTCGATAACATTTGCTCTGTCTAACACCTTTTTGCTAAATGGAAATGTAGTTTCATCCATATTTACAGTGCCTACTATGTAAAGATTTTCAGGAATATATACATCTTTATATTTCTCAAAAGATTCCCTATCTGTTCCAAACTGTTCTTTATTTAAAAGCTTTTCTGTGACAATATTAGAGTTTTCTTTCATCATCCTAGTTTCCATTAAAGAAAGAATATCGCTAAAATAATACTCAACCCTTGCAAGATTCATTTCATCTAAGCAAATAAAATAAGGAAATTTAGGATTTTTTATAGCATCATAGGCTATTGATGTAATTATCCCTGGAATAAATTTGCCTTCAATATTTCTATATCCTAATAAATCTGTAGAATCAGACCACTCTGGTTTTACTGGGATCATCTTAAATCTATTATTACTATAATTTGCCCCCATAGCCTCTGCAAAAAGCTGAACCATCTTACTTTTTCCAGTTCCAGATATACCTGATAAAATCACAAAAGGCTTAGTTTTAAGACACAAATAAAAATTTTTTATTAATTCTTTGCTATATTCAAAACCTTTACTTTTAATAAATTTATGTATATAATCTATTTCCTTATTTACATCTTTTGTATCTATGAAATCCCCTTCAATTTCTTTATAGGGCTTATTATCTTCATATTCTTTATAAGTAATCTCTTCATCATCTAATACCTTTGTTTCACTTGGTATTAGCCTTATAATAAACTCATCTAAATTTTCACCTTTATAAAAATCTAAAAACTCAGCATATTTTTCAGGAATAATATTAGGCCTTTTTTCATTTTCATAAATATATTTTATTATATAATCATAGCTTATAGACAAGGTACTTTTTAATAATTCATGTAAGGCTTTTTCAGAATAAATAAGCTTAATAACTTTCCCTCTTTTTGAACTTGAACACCTAATGACTCCATTAAATTCTTTACCTTCTACTAATAGCTTTACCCTTAAAATATCACCATTATTTATAGGCTTAGATAAACACTTTAAAAACCTTTCATTATACTTTTTAGCAATAGTAATTCCAGTAGAAAAAGTAGTGTAATCCACCCTTTTTCTACCTAAAAAACTACTATCACTAATTTTTATATCATAAACCCATGAACTTAAACTTTTTCTTTGAATTTCCATAATATCTTCCTTTGCATATTTATAAAACCATAAATAATGTTCCTGCTCCAATTAACACACAACCAATAAGAGATTTTGTTGTAAATTTTTCATGTAGAAATACAAAAGCTAAAATTAATGTAATTACTACACTAAGTTTGTCAATTGGTACTACCTTTGATGCCTCTCCCATCTGTAATGCCTTATAATAGCAAAGCCAAGATGCACCAGTTGCTATTCCTGATAAAATCAAAAACACCCAGCTTTTCTTTCCTATATCATAAATTCCACCTTGAGTATTTGTTAAAAACACCATACCCCATGACATAATTAATACAACTGTTGTCCTTATTGCAGTAGCAAGATTTGAGTTTACACCATCAATTCCTACCTTTGCAAGAATAGATGTTAAAGCTGCAAATACAGATGACAAAATGGCAAATAACAACCACATAATTAATCTCCTCGATTCTTCAAAATTATAAATATTTAAATTTACAACTTTAATTTAGCAAATAGTTTTTTATGTGTCAAATCTTAAGATTACTTTAGACAATATCTTTTTTATTAAGAATAATTGTTTAATTTTTACTAATCACGTCATAATATCTTAATAATGAATCTATAGTTTTTTCTAGGTTTTCTTTAGCTTTAAATCTTGATATAGAATAGTCTTCTGCTTTTTGGTTTATTGAAAATATAGCACTTACACCTTCATCATAGGCTTTTTCTGCTCCTTCACCTATTGAACCTACCAAAACTATTACGGGGATATTTTGTTTTTTTGCTCTTTTTGATATTCCTATTACTACCTTTCCATTTAAACTTTGACTATCTATTTGCCCTTCTCCAGTAAAGATTATATCAGCATCACTAATTAAATTATCAAAATCAATTAAATCTAGTATTATTTCTATGCCTGATTTTAACTCTCCATTGAAAAATGCACAAACTCCTGCTCCAAAGGCACCTGCAGCTCCTGAACCTTTTATGTTAGATACATCTTTATTTAAATTTTTCTTTATTTTTTCAGATAATGCTCTTAAATTGTTATCTAACATTTTTACCATGTTTTCATCTGCACCTTTTTGTGGAGCAAATACAAAAGCAGCTCCATTTTCTCCATACATAGGATTATCTATATCACACATTGCAGTAACCTTGCAGTTTTTAAGCTTTTCTAATGTTTTACTTATATCTATATACTCTACATCATTTAAATTTTTTCCAACAGGAATAAACTCTTTTCCATTTTTATTTTTAAAAACTGTTCCTAAAGCAGAGGCCGCTCCCACTCCACAATCATTAGTACAGCTTCCACCAAGACCTATAAATACTTCATTACATCCATGTTCTATTGCATGACTTATAATTTGTCCAACGCCATAGGTAGAAGTTGTTGAAGGGTCTTCTCTTCCCTCTGCACTTACAAGCCCTACAACTTGAGCAACTTCTATAATTGCCTTATTTTTTATCCTGCCATAATAAACATCAATCACTTCACCAAAGGCATTTTTAACCTTTAAATTTATTTTTTCTGCTTTTAATGAATATGTAAAAGTATCAACTGTTCCCTCTCCACCATCTGCTATTGGAATCATTATTGCATTGCACTTTGGAAAAAATTCATTTACTTTTTCTTTTATAATATTACAAACTTCTATGGAAGAAAGACTTCCTTTAAAAGAGTCTGGAATAATAACACA
>ONGV01000303.1 GCA_900317445.1 uncultured Eubacteriales bacterium
GGGTCTGGAACAAGACTATATCCTGTAACAAAAGCAATGTCAAAACAAATGGTTCCAATATATGATAAGCCAATGATTTATTATCCAATGTCAGTACTTATGTTGGCTGGAATAAGAGATATTTTAATAATATCAACACCAAGAGATATAGTTAATTTTAAAGAATTATTTAAAGATGGAAGTGATTTTGGTTTAAATATAGAATATGCAATTCAAGAAAACCCAAATGGATTAGCAGAAGCCTTTATAATAGGTGAAGAATTTATTGGAGATGATAATGTAGCACTTATATTGGGAGATAATATATTCTATGGACAAAGTTTTACATCTCATTTAAAAGCAGCAGCTTCATTAGAAAAGGGAGCATATGTATTTGGTTATTATGTACAAAATCCAAAGGCTTTTGGTGTAGTTGAATTTGATGAAAATGGAAAGGTAATTTCTTTAGAAGAAAAACCTGAAAAGCCAAAATCAAAATATGCAGTGCCAGGACTTTATTTTTATGATAATTCAGTAGTTAAAAAAGCTAAAAGTTTAAAACCATCACCAAGAGGAGAATTAGAAATAACAGATTTAAATAGATTATATATGGAAGAAGGAGACTTAAGAGTACAACTTTTAGGTAGAGGAATGGCATGGCTTGATACTGGTACTCACGCTTCAATGCTTCAGGCTTCTAACTTTGTTGAAGCTGTACAAAGCACACAAGGAACTTATATAGCATGTTTAGAAGAAATAGCATATAAGCAAGGATGGATAAGTGCAGAAAAAGTTAAAGAATTATCTAAGCCATTACTTAAGAGTGGTTATGGAAAATATTTAATGGAAATTATTGAAGAATAATTAGGAGATGGCATTTATGAAGATATTAATTACAGGTTCAAAAGGTCAATTAGGAAATGAACTTCAAGATATAATAAAAACAGGAAAAGCTGATATAGGAGAAGTTAGTGATGTTATAAAAGCTGCTAAAGTTGTAGCAGTAGATGTTGAAGATTTAGATATAACTAAATTAGAACAAGTAAAAGAGGTTTTAGGAAAAGAGAAACCAGATGTTGTTATAAACTGTGCAGCAGCTACAAATGTTGATGGATGTGAAAAAAATCAAGAATTAGCATTTAAAATAAACGCTATAGGACCAAGAAACTTAGCTATGGTTTGTGAAGAAATAGGAGCTAAATTAGTTCAAGTTTCTACAGACTATGTATTTAGTGGCGTTGGAGAAAAACCTCTTGCAGAATTTGAAATGACAGCACCTTATAGCATATATGGAAAAACAAAGCTTGCAGGAGAAAACTTTGTAAAAGAACTTTCTTCAAAATATTATATAGTTAGAACAGCTTGGTTATATGGAAGAGTAGGAAAGAACTTTGTATATACAATGGCAAACTTAGGTAAAACAAAAGAAGCTTTAACAGTAGTAGATGACCAAAGAGGAAATCCAACTAATGCAAATGATTTAGCATATCATATACTAAAATTAATTGAAACAGAAGAATATGGAGTATATCACTGTACAGGAAATGGAGAATGTAGTTGGTATGATTTTGCATCATTAATAATGGAACTTGCAGGTAGAAAGTGTAAGGTTAGTCCTTGTACATCAGAAGAATATGCAAAAATGAATCCAGCATCAGCAAAAAGACCAGAATACTCTTCATTAGATAATATGATGCTTAGATGTACTGTTGGAGATGAAATGAGAGATTGGAAAGAGGCTTTAAAGAGCTTTTTAAAGGATAATCCTAATATTTAATATAAATATTAAACTTTAATTTTAAGGAGTGTTAAATTTAATGAAAACTTATTTAGTAACAGGTGGAGCAGGATTTATAGGTTCAAATTTTGTACTATATATGCTTAAAAAATATGATGATATAAGAATAATAAACTTAGATAAGCTTACTTATGCTGGAAACTTAGAAAATTTAAAATCAATAGAAGGAGATAAGAGACATATATTTGTTCAAGGAGATATATGTGATAAAGAATTAGTATCTTCATTATTTGAAAAATATGATATAGATTATGTTGCTCACTTTGCAGCTGAATCTCATGTTGATAGAAGTATAAGAGAACCTGAAGTATTTGCTAAAACTAATGTTTTAGGAACAGTAAATTTACTTAACTGTGCAAAAAATGCTTGGGAAACAGAAGATGGATGGAAGGAAGGAGTTAAATTCCTTCATGTTTCAACTGATGAAGTATATGGCTCATTAGGTAAAACTGGATATTTCTATGAAACTACACCACTTGACCCACATAGCCCATATTCATCAAGTAAGGCTGGTTCAGACTTAATGGTTAAGGCATATGGAGATACTTATAAAATGCCAATAAACATAACAAGATGTTCAAATAACTATGGACCATTCCAATTTCCAGAAAAGTTAATACCATTATTAATAAATAATTGTCTTCAATTAAAGGACCTTCCAATCTATGGAGATGGATTAAACATAAGAGACTGGCTATTTGTTGAAGACCATGCTAAAGCAATAGATATGGTTATAAACAATGGAAGAGTTGGAGAAGTTTATAATGTTGGTGGACATAATGAAAGAACAAACCTTCAAATAGTTGATACTGTTATAGGTTATATTCATGATAATGTAGATGAAAGAGTAACAGAAAACTTAAAGAAATATGTAGCAGACAGAAAAGGTCATGATAGAAGATACGGAATAGCTCCAGATAAAATAAAAGAAGAACTTGGCTGGTATCCTGAAACTTGCTTTGAAGTTGGAATAGTTAAAACAATTCAATGGTATTTAGATAATCAAGAATGGATGAAGAATGTAACTTCTGGTGATTATCAAAAATATTATGAAAAAATGTATAAATAAAATATTAATGTAATAAATAGGGGTTGTTACATAAAAATATAAATACAATATATAGTAATATTTTATTTGTAAAATTACTTTATATTCTATGTATATATTTTGTAACAACCTTATTAATTTTATTTTAAATATGGAGATATAGATAATGGCTAATTATGATAAAAAAAATAAAATAAAAAATACAGAAAAGATAACTTTTTTTACCATACTATTTGTTTATGCTTTCTTATTAATATTTTATGTAACAAGAAATTTAGAAAATATAGGAAAATATGAGTTTAAATCAATTATTATTCTTATTTTAATATTAATGGTCATATTACAATTTTTTATATTTTACAAAAAGTTAAGAATAGAAAATATGTTTGCATTAATAGCTAGCATCTTAGGAATTATATTAATGTTTGCTTTACCTCCATTACAAGGACCTGATGAGAGAGTTCATATGGTAAGGTCTTATGATTTAGCTAAAGGAAGGGTATTTTTTACAGGGAGTGAAGATGCCTTATTGCTTCCTGCAAGTATGGAGGAGTATACTACAAAAAGCCAACATATAAATATGGCTCTTCATGTAGATAAAAAAATAACAAAGGAGCAATATAAAGAGGCAAAAAAAATTCCATTAAATAAAGAACTTTTATGGCAATATGATGCAGATAAAACAGAAGCATACTCAACAATAGCATATATACCTCAAGCTTTAGGAATGTTTATAGGGGATTTGCTTAATTTAAATTTTCATTATGTCTTTATGTTAGGAAGAATTATAAATTTTATATTCTGGCTTACCATTTGTTATATTGCACTAAAAATAATGCCAATAAAGAAAGAACTTATGATGTTTGTAATGTTAATGCCTGTATGTATGCAACAAGCAGTAATTTTATCTCCAGATGCTATGTTAAATTCTTTTAGCTTTTTATTAATTGCATATATATTGAATATAAAATATGAAAAAAAGAATTTCACAATAAAAAATTTCATAGTTATAGTATTATTATGTATAGGTATTGTTTCTGTTAAATTACCATATATTTTAATAAGTGCTATGATGTTAACAATTCCAAAGGAAAAGTTTAAATGGAAAAATATCCTTGCAAAGGTTGGAATATTGTTTTTAACAATTTTTATAGGATTTTCAACATTTTTCTTATGGACTAAATTGTCACAACCACTAAAAACAGAGGATGAAATAAAAGTAACTGAATATCAAAGACAAGTTTTAATAAAAGCACATAAACCTTTAAGAGTAGGACCGCCTAAAGAAGAGAGTGATGATTCTGTAGGTTATATTTATACTTTTAAACAAATTATTTTGCATCCTATAGAATTTACAAAGATAATATTAAGAACAATAAAAATGCAAGGAGTATATTATATAAAGACCTTTGTTGGGTATTTTGGATGGCTTAATGCTATTGCCCCTAATTATATAACTATATTATCTGGTATAACATTAATTTTTTTAATGTTAAATAAATCTGGGGAGCATAGTTTAAAATTATGGGATAGATTTGTATATTTTTCTATAGGAGGAGCATTAATTTTAATTTTATTTATATTGCTTTATAAATGGAATGGAGCAGACTATACTAAAGTAAGCTATTTTATTGGTAGTATTCAAGGAAGATATTTTTATCCATTTATTATACCAATTATGCTTAGTTTATCCTTAGATAAATTAAAGTTCAATTTGAAAAAAATCTCTTGGATTATACCATCGATTTCAATATTTATATTAACTATTTGTAGTAATGTTATTTTAATAAGATACTGGATTTAAATAAATATAGAAAAACATAAAGTTTATTTGTTATAACCAAAAAGACTTTATGTTTTTATTTTTTTAATTGGTAATAAAAAGAAAGTTTAGTATATAAAAACATAGATATTTAAAGGCAATTATGATAAAATAAAAAAAATAATTTGGTTACAAAAAAGAAACAAAAGGGAGAAAAAATGAAAAAAAAAATTAATTATAAAAAAAATCTATTAAAGATTTTAGGAGTGGTATTATCTTTATTGATTTTATGGTTTATGGGAAATCAGTTTGTGAAAAATTGGCAAGATATAAAACCATATTTATCAAATATGAAGATTGGTTGGTTTATTATATCTGTAATTATGTATGCTATAGTATTTTTATTAACAGGATATAACTGGTCATATCTTTTATGGAAAATGGATTCAAAGCTTGGCAGAATGGACTATTTAGATATTCATATGACATCTGCATTAGCTAGATATATACCAGGAGGGATATGGAATATAGTGGGGAAAGCTTGCATGTGTACTAATAAAGGTGTTGATAAAACAGCAACTACAGTAAGTATGATTTTAGAATATGTGTTTCAAATAATTTCAAGTGCACTATTTTTGTTATTTTTTATTCCTATATTACTTAGAAACAATGCTAATTCATTTTGGATTATAATTATAGCAGTAATATTAATAATAGTAACAGTAATTTTTATTCCTAACATAATAAAATTTGGTATAAAAATCATTAGTAAATTATTTAAAGATAATACTGGTGAAATAAAGCTTGAAAGAAAGTATATATATAATATTTTAGGAAGATATGTAGGAGTATGGCTTTTAACAGGCATCGGATTAATTGTATTAGTTGTAGCTTTTTCTAAAGTGGAAGTACTTCAAGGAATATATTTAATTTTATCTTATCCAATATCATGGGTAATAGGATTTTTAAGCCCTTCTCCAAATGGAATGGGAATTCGTGAAGGTGTATTAGGAGTGCTTTTAGGAGATACTTATAATTATGAATTACTTCTTTTAATTACACTTACATCTAGAATATGGACTATTTTAGGTGAAATAGTAGCATTTGTTGGTTTTAAACTTGTATATGTAATTAGTAAACGAGGAAAAATAAAATGATAAATTTAGTTAAAGATAAAAAAGTATTATTTATAACAACTAAAAATTTAGATTATATAAGAAATACTCAAGAAATAAATATTATTAAGGAAAATAGTAAAGAATATAAGATAATAGGTTCTAAAGAAAAAAGCTATCCTAAAAGAATAATAAGTGTTTATTTTAACATTTTAAAAACTTCTATGAAGGATTTTGATTTGGTGTTTGTTGGCTTTGCACCACAATTAATATTGCCAATATGGAACTTTAAGTTTAAGAAGAAAAAGATTATTATAGACTTTTTTATATCAATGTATGATACTTTGGTATTTGATAGAAAAAAAATAAAAGAAAATAGTATATTTGCAAAGATTTTAAAAGCTATAGATAAAAAAACAATACTATTAGCAGATTATATAATTTCAGACACTAAAGAACATGGAAAGTATTTTATAGAAGAATTTGGAGCTAATAAAGATAATCTTAATGTTTTATATTTAGAAGCAGATAAGAGTATTTATCATGAAGAAAGAATAGAAAAGCCTAATAAAGTAAAAGATAAATTTGTTGTATTATACTTTGGAAGTATACTTCCTCTTCAAGGAGTAGAAATAGTACTTGGAGCAGTAGATATATTAAAAAAAGAAAAAGATATATTTTTCTATATAATAGGTCCTATACAACAAAAATATAATAAAGTTAAAAGTGATAATGTTGAATATATAGATTGGCTTTCTCAACAAGAACTAGCAAAATACATAAATTTTTCAGATTTATGTTTAGCAGGACATTTTAATAAGGATATAAATAAAGCTAGAAGGACTATTCCTGGAAAGGCTTATATTTATGATGCAATGAATAAAAAAATGATTTTAGGAGAAAATCCTGCAAATCATGAATTATTTACAGAAACAAAAGGAAAATATTACTTTGTAGAAATGGGAAGTTCTGAAAAACTTGCTAAAAAGATATTAGAAATAAAAAAAGAAATTTAACATTTTGGAGGGTAAAAGATGAAATTAATAATTCAAATTCCTTGTTATAATGAGGAAGAAACTCTTACAATTGCATTAAATGATTTACCTAAACATATTGATGGAATTGATGAAATTGAATATTTAATAATTAATGATGGAAGTAAAGATAAAACAGTTGAAGTTGCAAGAAAATGGGGAGTTCATCATATTGTTTCTTTTAAAAGAAATAAAGGGTTAGCATATGGGTTTATGGCAGGATTAGATGCTTGTTTAAGAAATGGTGCAGATATAATAGTAAATACTGATGCTGATAATCAATATTGTGCAGATGATATTGAAAAGTTAGTAAGACCTATATTAGATGGAAAGACAGATATTGTAATAGGTGAAAGACCTATAGATAAAACTGAACATTTTTCTCCACTAAAGAAAAAGCTTCAACACTTTGGAAGTTGGACAGTAAGAGTTGCTTCTAATACTGATATACCAGATGCACCAAGTGGATTTAGAGCATATAGTAGAGAAGCAGCTATGAGAATGAATGTAGTTAATGAATATACATATACTCTAGAAACCATAGTACAAGCAGGTAGAAGTAAAATTGCTATGACTTCAGTTCCCATAAGAACTAATGCAGAATTAAGACCTTCTAGATTATTTAGCAGTATGTTTGGATACGTAAAAAAATCTATGGTTACTATAGTAAGAGCCTTTATGATGTATAAACCTTTAAGATTCTTTTCAATTATTGGTGGCATAATATTTTTAATAGGATTTTTAATAGGAGTAAGATTTTTAGTATTTTTTGTACAAGGGGAAGGAAATGGCCATGTACAATCTTTAATATTAAGTAGTACTTTACTGTTACTTGGATTTGAAACATTTATTGTTGGACTTCAAGCTGATATTATTGCTGCAAATAGAAAAATATTAGAAGATATTCAATATAGAATAAAAAAGATGGACTATGACTCTCATAAAGAGTAAAAGTTATTAATTTAGGAGAAACCATGAAAATACAAGATATAAAAGAATTAAAAGTTTTTATAAAAAATAAAAAAATATTTAATTCAATAAATATTTGTGTAACAATTATTTTTTTAATAAGTTTAGTTCTAATACAAAAATATCCTATTTTAGCACCAAATTTATCAATTTGTGTAGAGTATGATTATGTGCCAGATGGAACAGTTTCAGAATTTAAATTTGAAATGAAAGATGAATATATAGAAGATGTTACATCAACAACTAAAACTTTTAATGATAAAGCCATATTTAATATTAATCCAGAAGCCTTTAAGGCAGATAGTATTAAATATTATATAGGGAATGTTGAAGAAGAATTTTCTATTAAAAATATTAAATTTTATAGTGGAAAATTTTCAAAAGATGATTATTTAATAGGGGAAATAGGTAGTAAAGAGTTAGAAAAAAATGTAATTTTTAATGAAATAGATAATTACGAGTATTCAAATGCCAACTTAAATATAGCATCTTCAAATTCAGATTCAAATTTAGAATTTAATAAGAATTTAATAGAAGAATATAAGGCTATTATAAATAATCCTTGGAAAATAAAATTATTTTTAACAGTATCATCAATTTACATTTATTTTACATTTGTTTTAGCTAGAATTTTACCAAAAAATCAGAGAAAAAAATTGTATTTTTATTCAATACTTTTAATAGCTTACATTATTATTACTGTTTTAATTTTTAATAAACCAGATTTATTAAAGGATAGAGAAATAGTAACAAATAAAGAAATAGTAACAAATAAAGAA
>ONGV01000014.1 GCA_900317445.1 uncultured Eubacteriales bacterium
AAAACAAATAAAAGAAAAAAAGTATTCCATGAAATTTATAAAAGAAAATGCAGGAAGAAAAATACTTGCAGTAGCAATTTGTTATAATTCTAAAGCTAAAGAACATGAGTGCAAAATTGAAGAATTAAATTAACTATATTTTTGTAAATGAGAATTATATAAAGAATACTTTGCACCCCATAAAAAAGCAGGTTGAAAAGATAAGTATTCCATTTAAGATTGTTCTATTTATTGCTTATTTTAAGAAGAAGTAAACAAATTTGAATTTGTGGAGGTATTATGCAAAACAAAACGAAAAAAGAAAAATTATATATGTATTCCTTGCCACAATGATTTTGTTTGTTGTTCAAAGTTTTGCAAGCAAGTTTGGTGAGTTAATAACTGATTTATTTAATTATACAATGATTGATAAAGATGGTATTTTTATGCGTGTTTCTGTACATCATATTGTTCAAATGATAATTGCATTGTTGATTATTTTTATCATAAAAAAGACAAAAAAATTAAATTTCCATTTAAAACCCAAGGTCGATAAAATTGGTATATTATATACAAGCATTTTTACTATTGTTATTTTGATATATGTATTTATTTCTTACATTATTGGTTATAAATTAAATACCATAGTACCATATGAATATGAGCTAAATATGACGAATATCTTAGGCTCATTAGGATTTCAACTTTTACTATCTGGAACATCAGAAGAAATTTTGTTCAGAGCATTACCAATTACTGTTTTTGGTGCATTTGGGTGTAGGGAAGAAAAAAATGATTATCGACTTGCAATTATAATTGCCTCTATGCTATTTTCAATTGCACATATCAAATGGACTATATTGCCTTTCGCAGTATCTTTTTCGTGGTTTCAGTTGATATATGCTTTTGTATTAGGCTTAACATATGGAGTTACATACATAAAATCGAAGAGTATTATTTATCCAATGTTAATGCACGGATTGAGTAATTTTTTGATGGTTGGAGTAGGATATATGTTTGCAGTTATGATGGTATAAAGCCCAATTCGACAAGTAAACAACTCCTAATTTGCAGGAAAGTTTTGGGTTCTCCTACAAAAATCTCATTTATCAACTATTTGTTGCGACATAGCCTTTGAATAAATTATTTGATGGAGATATAGTTTGTGAAAAAACATATTCATGGCTAAAAACTCCAGAGAATATTTGTGGGGAATATAAAATATTATATTACAATGTATTTACATTCTAATGAGAGGTATGAGAAAATGGATTATGATACATTTAAATTAATTCATAGTGAATTAATAATGTCAGTTCAATATATTGAGCAAGATTTGAAAATAATATATTCAACATTAAAAAAAGGAGAATTTGATGATAATTATTCTTTTGTGAGTAATGCATCTATGGGAAGAATGCTTAAAGAGTTTAAGGAATTAGACAAAGAATTAGGATATTCTTAAGTAAATAGATTATTAAAAAAGACTTGCATTATGTTAGTCTTTTTTATTATGTGGTAAATAAATATATTGTAATTATTTATTTAGTCAAGAAAAAAATAATGTAAGACTTCTGATTTAAAATAATTAAACAAACTTATTTAATAATAAGTAAATATGTGTTAGAATTTAATTATATTTGTAGTTTGCATAGAGTAAACAATTAATAAAAATTTAAGTAAATAGGTGTGATTTTAACATTGAAATAAAGAGGATAAGTAATGATTAAATATTATTGTAAAGAATGTAAGATAGAGTGTGAAAGTAGTAGTTGTGCCATTTGTGGGGAAAGGACTATTGCAAAATCCAAGATATATTGGTGTGAAAATTGTAATGTGCCTATATATGAAGAGGTTTGTAGTTGCTGTGGAGGAAATGGCAAGGAAATAGGAACTGATATAAGACCAGTTTTTCCAGAGGAAAGGCTTATGTTAGAAATACTTTTAGGAGAACCTTTTAAATACAAGGATTCTTCAGTTTGGGCAGTTTCTAGTAGTAGGTATATAATTGATGGAACAAAAATAACAATTAAACAAAACAAACTTATGGAAAAGGATCCTAATAGGGTAATAGAAGAATTAGAAAAGAATAAATCTAAGAATAGTTATGAGGTTTTTGAAAAATATATAGACAAATTCGTAAAGATAAACAGTAATAGATATAATTTCTTAGTTACAGAAGCAGTTGATTTTATAAAAGAGCAGAAGAAAAGTTATAGTGATGATGAAACTTTTGTGTCTTTTTCAGGGGGAAAAGATAGTACCGTTGTAAGCAGTTTAGTAATGAGAGCTTTAGGAAATCCTAGTATAATACATATTTTTGGAGATACAACTTTAGAATTTCCTTTTACTTATGAGTATGCAAAAAGATTTAAAAGTGAACATACAAAAACACCATTCTTATCTGCTAGAAATAAAGATAAGAACTTTTATGATATGTGTGAAGTTATAGGACCTCCAAGCCGTGTTATGCGTTGGTGTTGTACTGTATTTAAGACAGGTGCAATCACTAAAAAAATAAATTCAGTTTTTAAAGATAAAAAAAATATATTAACATTCTATGGAATTAGAAGAAGTGAATCAGCTTCAAGAAATAAATATGACAGGGTAAGTGATAGTCCTAAAATAACTAAACAAAATGTAGTCTCTCCAATTATAGATTGGATTGATTTTGATGTTTGGTTATATATCTTAACAACAGGAATAGATTTTAACGATGCATATAGATTTGGATATTCAAGAGTAGGATGCTGGTGTTGTCCTAATAATACTTTATGGGCACAGTATCTATCAAAAATATATATGCCAGAGCAATCAAAAAAATGGAGAGACCAACTTATTAGTTTTGCAATTAAAGTAGGTAAAAAAGACCCAGAAGTATATGTAGATGATGGAATGTGGAAAGCTAGACAAGGTGGAAATGGAGTTGAATATAGTGAAAATACTTTTGTAGAATTTAAACCTTGTGCAACTGAAAAAGAAAGCTTTAATTATGAATTAAACAAGCCAATTTCAGAAGAACTATATGAATTTTTTAAGCCTTTTGGGTGGATAAATAAAGAAATGGGAAATTCAAGATTGGGACAAGTCTATGTAACTGACAAGATAGGAAATCCAATATTAAGACTTCAAGGGAAAATAGGAAGCAAAGAATTAAAAGTTACCATTATAAAAATTCCTAAAGGGAAAAGCATAAGAAGTATCAAACAAAGAATAGACTGTCAATTAACTAAATATCAAATGTGTTTAGGATGCCTAGCTTGTGAAAGCATATGCAAACAAAATGCAATAATAGTAAAAAAACATGCACATGAAAATGAATTAAAATCAGGCAAAATAAATGATACATATAAAATTATAGATGAAAAATGCATAAGATGTGGTGAATGTATAAACCACTTTGATGGTGGCTGTTATATGAGAAAAGTAGTTATTACTAGAAGGAGTGGCAATAGTGAGTAATCAATATGAAATAAAAATTAAAGCACATGAAAGTTTTTATATAAGAGA
Organism: uncultured Eubacteriales bacterium; assembly: GCA_900317445.1. GTDB lineage: Bacteria > Bacillota > Clostridia > Clostridiales > Clostridiaceae > Clostridium. The sequence continues at coordinate 3,490 of ONGV01000014.1, forward strand.
AGGATGGCTTAGAAAAGGGCTAACAGCAGTAGAGGAAGATGGCACTATTTTTTCTAATACAATAAATGCAGTTGATACATTAGGTGTTGGAGCTAATATGATGAAGTCAATAAAATATTGGTTGAGGGTTACAGGATTAACAGAAGAAGAAAGAGCAGAAGGAGGAAAACGTGTACAAGTGCCTACTGACTTCGGAAACTTAGTTTATAAAAGAGATCCTTACTTTGAAGATATAGGAACTTTGTTTATATGTCATTATTATTTAGTTTCTAATTTTAATTTAGCAACAAGTTGGAATATTATATTTAATAAGACAAATGTTACAGAAATGACAAAAGAAGAAATGAAAAATTTAATAGAAAATAAGATTTTAGTGTTGAACCCAGTAGCAAAGCTAAATGAAAAAGGAATATTAGATGATTGTAGTTGTATAATAAAGAGTTATGTTTCGGATAGAAATGATTTTAAAGAGCCAGAAGATAACATGATATGTCCATTTACTCAACTTAGATTATTAGAAAAGAAAAAAGGAAGAGGAAATGAGAATATTATAGTAAAAACAATGCCATATAAAAAAGATTTAAATGAACTTATAGTTTTATATGTTATATTAGATAATTTAAATGAAAAAAGAGAGACAACAATAAATAGGTTAATAGAAGATGAAAATAATATAGGAAAAGTATTTAACTTAGATAAAAATTCAATAAATGAATATGTAGATATATTAAAAAATGCAGGTTATTTAAATGTTAATAGAACAGCAGGATTAAATACAATAACTATAAAAGAAGATATAACAAAAGAGAGTATATTAGAAAAATATTATAAAGAGCTTTAGGAGTGTGTGCTAGATGAAATATACAGAACTTATAGAGGAGAATGAAGGATTCAAATATTCAATAAATATACAATATGATTTGAATAATAAAAATAAAATATCAGGATATATTCCTACAAGTAGTTCTATAAGAATTTTAAAATATTATTTAGAAAACTTAAAATCAAGAAATAGTGATAGAGCAACTGTATTAGTAGGACCATATGGTAAAGGAAAAAGTCATTTATTATTAATATTATTAGCTCTTATGAATTGTGATGAAAATGATGAACTAAATAAATTAATAGAAAAAATTAAAAGTATTGATGAGGAATGTTCTAAATTAGCAGAGGGTGTTTTAAAAAATAAAAAATATCTTCCAGTAATATTAAACTTTAATTCAGATGAATTAAATCAAGCTTTTTTAGTTGCTATTAAAGAAGCTTTAAAAAGAGAAGGAAAAGATGATATACTTCCAGAAACTTATTTTGAAGCAGCTTTTAGAGTTATTGAAAATTGGGAAACTCATGAAAATAAAAGTAATTTTAATAAATTTAAAAAACTATTAAAAGAAGAAGGAATAAAGCTTACGGAATTTAAGAATAATTTAAAATCTTACAATAAGGAAAGTTATGATATTTTTAAAGTTATGTTTGAAAAGATAACTTCAGGAGTAGAATTTAATCCGTTATTAAATACAGATATTGTTAAGTTTATAGAAGAATGTAATCATAATTTGAAGGAACAATATGGATATGATGGAATTATCATTGTATTTGATGAATTTAGTAAATTCATAGAAGCAAGCAAAGAGAAAAATAATGCAAAAGATTTAAAGATACTTCAAGACTTAGCAGAACTTAGTGATAGAAGTACTACTCCAGAATTATATTTAGTGTGTATAACTCATAAAACTATTAATGAGTATATAAGAACAATTCCACAAGAAAAAATAGATGCATGGAGAGCTATTGAAGGTAGATTTAAAGAAGTAACCTTTGATTCTACTTTAGAACAAAATTATGAACTTATTTCAAATGCTATATTAAAAAATGAAGAAAAGTTTAATGAATTTATAAATATTAATGAAAAAAATTTAAGAGATTTAACAGAGGAACAAATAAGATTATATTCTAATATTTACAATGAAGAAGAATACTATGAAAAAATAGTAAAAGGTTGTTTCCCTCTTAATCCTTATACAACATTTGCACTTCCAATAGTTAGTGAGAAAGTTGCTCAAAATGAAAGAACTTTATTTACATACTTAAACAAAGAAGAGCCATATTCACTTGTAAGTATTATGAAAAAGCTTGATACTAAAACTTTGTCACTTGTACCTTTATATACATTATATGATTATTTTGAAGAATTGTTTAAGAAAGAAACATTTAATGAGAAGATATATAATATTTGGTTTGAAGTTAATGTTGCATTAAAGATAGTAGAAGAAACAGAAGAAGAGGAATTACAGAAAATAATTTTAAAAACATTAGGAATTATTTATATAATAGATGATTTTTCAACTATTTCACCTAATGAATATAATTTAATAAAAATTTTAAATATTGAAGAAGATAAATTAAAAGAAATTCTAGATTTATTAGTTGAAAAAGGTGTATTAATTTTTAGAGAAAGCAATGAAATATATGATTTTATGCCATTATCTGAAGTAAATGTTAAAAAAGATATAGATAATATGGCAGAAACAACTTTTAATAATCCAGAAATACAAAAGGATTTATCTGAAATATTACCATTACAATTTCTTTTACCTAAAAAATATAATGATAAATATAAAATAACAAGATTTTTTAGAAGAGTTTTTATTACTATTCAAGAACTATTAGCTCATAAAGATTCAGAAAGAATTATAAAAGAATATAAGGCAGATGGAATAATAATTGATTTAATTTATTTTGATAAAAATGATGTGCAAAAAGCTCAAGACTGGCTAAATGATATAAATGATAATAGAATAGTTTTAATTATACCAGATAAGGGATTTAGCATGTTAAAAGACTTATCTAAATATGAAGCTATAAAGAAATTAAAAGGTGATATAAATTATTTAAATAAGGATAAAGGTGTATTAAGTCAGTTAGAAATAATAGAAGAGGATTTAGAATCAAAGATAAGTAAATATATAGAAGAAAATTATAATATATATGATAATTGTTGTAGAGTATTTATGAAAGGAACTTCATTTAGAAATTTAAATTCACAGCAAATGTCAACATATTTATCTGATATTTGTCAAGATAATTTTAATCTTACACCAGTAATAAATAATGAAATGATAAATAAAAATATTTTATCTGCTCCAATAAAAAAAGCTAGAAATGAAATAGTAGAAAGTATATTAAATAAATCATATGTTGAATTTGAATACAATAAAAATTCAGCAGAAGCTACTTTATTTAGAGCAACATTAGTTAATAAGGATCTAACTGGTGATAAAGATATAGATGATAAAGGAATGCTTGCCTTACTAGATATTATAAGAGAATATTTAAATAAAGCTGAAAAGGATGAAATTAAATTTGAAGATCTTTATAATGTATTAGTTTCTAATAAAAGAAAATTAGGTGTTAGAAAAGGAGTTATACCAATATATTTAGCTTATATTTTAAAAGATTATAATGAAGAAATAATATTATATT
>ONGV01000269.1 GCA_900317445.1 uncultured Eubacteriales bacterium
AGAAATAGGGCTTGATTATTATTGGGATGAAAATCCAGATAAAGAAATTCAAAAAGATGTTTTTAGAAAACATATGAAATTAGCAGAAGAACTTAATCTTCCTGTAATAATACATGATAGAGATGCTCATGAAGATACTTTAAATATAATTAAGGAATTTCCTAATGTTAAAGGTGTTGTACATTGCTTTTCAGGAAGTGTAGAATTTGCAAAGGAATGCTTGAAATTAGGATATTATATTGGAGTCACAGGGGTTGTAACCTTTAAAAATGCTAAAAAAGTTGTAAAAGTAGTAGAGGAAGTACCAATTGAAAGATTATTAGTTGAAACTGATTGCCCTTACATGGCTCCTGAACCTAATAGAGGAAAAAGAAATAAATCAAGCTATATTAAATATGTAATAGAAAAAATTTCAGAGATAAAAGAAATTAATCCTAAAGAATTTAATATAAAAGTGAATGAAAACTTGCAAAATCTATTTAAAATACAATAGATTTTTAAATAGAACTTGGGAAATAAAAAAAATTAAAATATAAATAAAATAACAAAAAAATTAAGTTCAACAATCGATTTCAATAAAAATGATTTAATTAAATTAAAAATAATAAAATAAAATTGTTAATTAATAGGATACATTTTTACATTAATAGGAAATAGATTTGACAAATTAAATAAGTCTAGTGTATAATGACCTTGTTGCTCTTGCCAAAGGAGGGAAATACTATGATAGAAAACTTTAAAAAATTAAAAAAGAGTTTTTCTAACGGTCCTAAGGCAAAAATAATAAGCGGGATGATAATAGCAGCAATTATCATATCCACTGTTTTGATTGTTAATATGAGAAAAACAGTAATTATAAGTATAGACGGAAAAGAAGAAACATTTGTCACATACAAAGGGACTGTTAAAGAGGCACTCGATGATAAGGGAATAGAAGTGTTAGAAAAAGACAAGATTGAACCATCATTAGATACCGAAGTAACAGAAAATCAAAAAATTGAAATTAAAAGAGCTGTACAAATAAAAGTTGTAATGGCAGGTCAAGAGCAAAAAGAGCTATTAACAGCTGAGGATACAGTTGAGGACATGCTTAAAGCAGAAAAAGATGAACTAAAAGAATCAGGAATAGATTATAAAGAACAAGATATAGTTGAACCTGCTTTATCATCTAAAATTGAAGATGGCATGGAAGTAAAAATAACAGATGTAGAAGTAGAAAGAGTTGTAGAAAAGCAAGAAATAAAATATTCAACAGAAATTGTACAAGATAATACAAGATATTCAATACAGCCAGAAGTTGTAAAACAAGAAGGTATCAATGGAGAACAAGAAGTAACTTATGAAGTTGTAAAACATGATGGCGTAGAGGTTGAAAGAGAACAAGTTGCAGCTAAGGTTATAAAAGAAGCACAAAGTGAAATAATAGCAATGGGAACAATGGATGGTGTTGTTAACAGAGGCGGAGATATTTATGGCAAAAAGAAATTTACTGCAAGTGCAACTGCTTATTCTGCAATTAATAGTTCAGATAGAACTTATTCAGGAAGAGCTTTAAAAAGAGACCCAAATGGTATAAGTACAATAGCTGTTGATCCAACAGTTATTCCTTTAGGAAGTAAGGTTTGGGTTGAAGATTATGGTTACGCTGTAGCTGCAGATATTGGCGGAGCTGTTAAAGGAAATGTAATAGATTTATATTTTGATACACATCAAGAATGTGTAAACTGGGGTAGAAGAAATAAAGAGATTGTTGTTATAGCATACCCTGGTGAATGGTAAAATGATTTATAGTTAGCATAATATAAAAAATAGTTGTTGTACTAAAAAGTACAATGGCTATTTTTTTTTGAAATTATATTACTTAATAATAAAAAGTAATAATTTCGCACTTCTTTAGAAAGTTTGATATAATAATTAATAACTAAATTTAAGGAAAGGAAGTATTGTTTTGATAAAGGAAGTTATAGTGGTAGAGGGAAGAGATGATATAGCAGCAGTAAAAAAAGCTGTGGATGCTGAAATGATAGCTGTTGGTGGATTTGGAATAAATGCAAAGGTAATAGCAAGAATAAAAGAAGCTCAAAAAAGAAAAGGTGTTATAGTTTTAACTGACCCAGATTTTGCGGGAGAAAAAATTAGAAGTATTATATCTAAAAGAGTAAAAGGAATAAAGCATGCTTATATAGCACAAGAAGATGGATTAAAGGATGGAGATATTGGTGTAGAAAATGCAACTCCAGAGGTTATAATAAAAGCTTTAGAAAATGCAAAAATTACTTTAGAAGAAAAAAATGATTTTTATAATATGCAAGATTTATACCATTTTAAATTAGCAGGACAGCCTGATTCTAAAAAAAGAAGAATTATTTTAGGAAAAGAACTTGGAATAGGTTATGGAAATGCAGCACAAACTCTTTCAAGACTAAATAATTATGGTATAAGTAAAGAAGAATTTATAAAAGCTATAAATAAAATAACAGAAGAGTTAGGGGAGTAATTAATGGATATAAGAAATTATAGTACTCAAGAGTTAGTAAAAAAATATAACTTTAAATTTTCAAAAAGCTTAGGGCAAAACTTTTTAATAGATGATTCTGTCCTTACTGATATAGTAGAAGGAGCAGAGGTAAATAGTGAAGATTTAGTAATAGAAATAGGTCCTGGAGTGGGTTCTCTTACAGCTAAGCTTTTGTGCAAGGCTAAAAGAGTAGTTTCTATAGAATTAGATAATGATTTAATTCCAATATTAGAAACTGAATTAGGTGAAGAACCAAATTTTACATTAATACATAATGATGCTTTAAAAGTTGATTTTAATGAAATAATAGGAGAAGAAAAGAGTGTTAAACTTGTAGCTAACTTA
>ONGV01000129.1 GCA_900317445.1 uncultured Eubacteriales bacterium
AAAAAGTTAAAATATCTAATAGGCTTTTAGAACAAAAATTATTTTATTTATTTAAATAATATTGGATTTTAATAAAAAGAGGTGGGATTTTTGAAGGAAATTTTAGTACAATGGAGCATATTAATCCTTCAAGTTGTAATAGTAGGTATTGCTTTAGGATATATAAAACAACTTTCTTGTACACTTTTGGCTAGGATTGGAAAGTATAAGGTTAATGGTATAAGCTCCTTTATAGGAACTCCAATACATGAATTTGGACACTATATTATGGCAAAAATATTTGGTTTTAAAGTTTATAACACTAAGTTTTTCCCAACAAAAGTAAAAGATAATGGAGATGGAACAGTAACCTTAGGCTATGTTTCATGGGGAATTAAAAAAAGAAGAATAACAAACTCAATTGGAATGCTTTTAGTTGGCATAGGACCATTTATCTCAGGAACATTAGTTATAGTGTTATTAACATATTTACTAGAGCCAAATGTTATAACAATAGTAAAAGAAGGAGTAAAATCCATTTCAATGGAGATAGGATTTTTTGAATATTTCTTTAGCATATCTAATTTACTAATAAAATCATTAATAAATCAAGATATAATAAACATAAAATTTTTAATATACATTATACTAATATCAATGATAGCAGTTCATATGATACTATCTCCACCTGATATAAAAACATCAGGAATTGGACTTATTGAAGTGACAATAATAATTGCCTTAATATCCTTAATAAAACCAGCAACAAAATATATTACATATGCTTTAGGTATAACAAGCTCAATAGTTTCAGGAATACTAGCAATATGTTTTATATGCCAAATAATATATCTTATTATTGCATTTATAAGATACAACTTAAAAATTTAAAAATAAAAAACATCAATGTAAAGTTGAAGAAATAAATTAAATATCAATGAAAGAGAGGTGTAAAATTATGAATAAGCCATTACCAATAGGTATTGATAATTTTAAAAGATTAATAGATGACAATTATTATTTTGTAGATAAGACATTATTTATAAAAGATTTGTTAGATAATAAAGGAAAAGCAAATTTATTTATAAGACCTAGAAGATTTGGAAAGACATTAAATATGAGTATGTTGCAGTACTTTTTTGAAAAATCTAAAGAGGATAATAGGTATTTATTTAATGGATTAAAGATAATGAATGAAGGTGAAAAATATACTTCATACATGGGCAAATATCCAGTTATAAATTTAACTTTAAAATCTGCAAAGCAACCAACATTTGAAATAGCTTATAAAAAGATAATAGAAGCAATTTCTGATGAATTTAAAAAATATAGTGAAATATTAAGTAAAAATGTTTTATTTGAAGATGAAAAAGAAACTTTCACTAGCATAATGCTCCAAAAAGCTGATATATCAATTTATAACACTTCATTACAATTTTTATCTAAATGCTTAAAAAGATATTACAATAAAAACGTAATAATTCTTATAGATGAATATGATGTACCACTTGAAAATGCTTTTTTTAGAGGATTTTATAATGAAATGATTGACTTTATTCGTTCTCTTTTTGAATCAGCATTAAAGACAAATGAATATCTAGAATTTGCTGTGATTACAGGGTGTTTAAGAATATCTAAAGAAAGCATATTTACAGGATTAAATAATTTAAATGTATGCTCTATATTAGATGCTGATTATAATGAATACTTTGGATTTACAGAAAATGATGTTTTAAATATATGCAAAGACTATAAAGTAGAAGAAAAATTTAAAGACATAAAAGAATGGTATAATGGATACAACTTTAGTGGTATTGAAATTTACAATCCTTGGAGTGTAATGAAGTATATAAATAATTTAAGAGTAGATAAAAATAAAGTCCCACTATCTTATTGGGCGAATACAAGTTCAAATAGCATAGTAAGAACTTTAATAGAAAAAGCTGATAAAACAACTAAAGCAGAGATAGAGAGCTTAATGAAAGGTGAAAGTATAACAAAACAAATACATTTAGATGTAACATATGATGATATGTTTGATACAAGAGATAGCCTATGGAATATACTTTTACTTACAGGATATTTAAAAGCAATATCATATAATAATGAAACAATGTGTTTAAAAATACCTAATAAAGAAGTAAATTATATTTTTAAGAATAAAATTATGGGTTGGTTTAGGGAAAATATAGCTAAAAAAGATTTAACAAAATTATTTAATAGTTTAATAAATGGTGATGCAGAATTATTAGAAAAAGAAATAAGAAGTCTTTTGGTAAATACAATAAGCTTTTATGATTCCTATGAAAATTTTTATCATGGATTTATGGTAGGTATATTATTAAACATGAAAGATTATATAATAAAATCCAACAGAGAAAGTGGAGATGGCAGAGGGGATATATTTATAACAAACCCAGAAGAAGATACTGCTATAATAATAGAGCTTAAAGTGGCAGATAAACTAAAAGATTTAGATAATAAATGCAAGGAAGCCTTAAAACAAATAGATAACAGAAACTATGATACAGAATTAATAGAAGAAGGATATGAAAAAATAATTAAATATGGCATAAGTTTCTTTAAGAAAAAATGCAGAGTATTAAAAAAAGAATAAGGTATTTTATGCTTTAAAAATTGAAAATATAAAAAATATCAATG
>ONGV01000016.1 GCA_900317445.1 uncultured Eubacteriales bacterium
AATTGAAAGTAGTAATATGAGAGCTAGCAGAGCTGAGGTTATAATTATTTTACCTAACACCTTATTTGGAAATTATCCAGCAAAAATCCCTGAAAATCCAGATAAGCCTTTACCATTTCCATCAAGTGGGGTAGTTTTACCTCAACCTGTAGTTCCAGAATTCATTACTGTTCATCAAGGAAGTCCTAATGATATTTCTGCTCCTAATTATAGAGTGCCTTATAAAGAGTATGTAAAAAATGTTGCTTCCTGTGAGATATATTCAACTTGGCCAGAATCAACTATAAGAGCAAATATATTTTGTATAATATCTTTTACATTAAATAGGATTTATACAGAGTGGTATAGAGGAAAGGGAAAAAATTTTGATATAACAAGCTCAACAGCCTATGACCATGCTTTTAACTACGGAAGAAATATTTATGATAGCATAGCTGAAATAGTAGATGAGATTTTTTCAACTTATGTAAGAAGATTTGGAAAGAAACAACCTCTATTAACACAGTATTGTGATGGAAAAAGTGTAACTTGTCCTCAATGGTTAAGTCAATGGGGCAGTAAATACTTGGGAGACCAAGGAAAGGTTCCTTATGAAATTTTAACTTACTATTATGGAGATGATATAGAGCTTGTAACAGCAGACAGAGTAAAGGGAAGTCCTTCATCATATCCAGGCTATGATTTAACAGTAGGTTCAACAGGAGAAGCAGTTAGAATGGTTCAAGACTTTCTAAATAGAATTTCTCAAAACTATCCATTAATACCTAAGGTAGCTGTTGATGGAGTTTTTGGTCAATCAACAGCAGAAGCAGTAAGGGTATTTCAAAGTGTATTTAATCTTCCTCAAACCGGAATAGTTGATTACTCTACATGGTATAGAATATCAGATGTATATGTAGGTGTTACAAGGATAGCAGAATTAAGAGGAAACAGAACTTCTAAGTTTCAAAGTAGATATATATAAATAATCAAGGGGTAATTACTTTTTTAATACCCCTTGAAGATTAAAATCTGGAACAAAATCAGTTGAATTACTTCCTTCATCTTGAATAAAACCATTAACAACCCCAATATTAGTTGCATAATCAATTAAGGAATCATAATGTTTAGGATTTAACTTTTTATTTATTTCAGGATAATTACATGCGTTATACATAGGAATATATTGATTCATTAAGCTTATATAAACTTTATCACCAAAAGTATTATAAATTGTATCTATAACTTTTTTAGAGTCAAAAAGTAGTCCTGGAAGCATAAGGTGTCTTATGATAACCCCTTTTTCTATAAGTCCCTTTTCATTAAATTTAAGCTCCTTAGTTTGAGAAACCATTTCTTTAAGAATTGGCATAATATTTTCAAGATAATAAGGAGCACTAGAATATTTAATTGCATATTTATCATTAAAGTACTTAAAATCTGGCAAATAAACATCTATATATCCATCTAACTCTTTTATAGCTTCTAAAGAGTCATAGGTATTTGTATTATATAAAATTGGTAAAGTTAGCCCTTTAGCCTTAGATATGTCTAGGGCTTCTTTTATTTGAGGGATATAATGAGTTGGAGTAACAAGATTAATGTTATTTGCTCCTTTCTCTTGAAGCTCAAGAAATATTTCACTTAATCTTTCTATAGATACATATTCACCTTTAAATTCTTGGCTTATATCATGGTTTTGACAGAAAACACAATGAAGATTACAATGAGAAAAAAATACTGTACCAGAGCCTTTACCAGATGAAATTGGAGGTTCTTCCCAAAGATGAAGAGAGGCTCGTGCAATTTTTACTTTATCAGAAGCTTTACAAAAGCCTAGTTCTCCATTTAATCTATTTACACCACATTTTCTTCTACATAGTTTACAACTTTCTAAAAGATTAGAATATTTCATTAAAGACACCTCATATTTAAAAATCTTATTAAATTATAATCCTATAAGATGTTTGTATCAATAATTTCACACTTTTCTATGTTTAAAAAAATATATAAAACATTGAGATATAAATATTAAACTTAAAACTCCAAAAGCAGGATATAAAGTAGAAATTAAATTAGTAAATCCTATTTGAGAAATTGGAAGGGCAAAAGCTAAAACAATAAATATTCCTTTTTTAAATTTAATATTAAAACTCTGCTCTAATGTTTTGCTTATTGAATATACATCAGAGACTTCAGTAGAAAACATTTCAAGCCATATTATAACAAGCAAAAACCCTTGAACCAAAGAACCAAATCTTTCAGCAACAAATAAAAGAGGAATTTCATATTTATAAATATAAGGTTGATTAATTGTAAGAAGTAGGTTTATTACAAAACAAAGTAGTGTTAATCCTAAAGCACCTAAAGAAATTCCCTTTATCATGGTTTTAGAGTCCTTCATTTCTGTACTTAATGGGACTAATACTCCAGAGGAACAGAGAGTGTTATAGCCTGCATATAAAATTGTTGATATTGCAATCCCAGATTTTTTTGGAGGAAAGCTCATTATATTTTCTAAAGAGAGCATGTCCTTACAAAGTAAAAAGTATAAAATAAATATTGCAGTCATTATTGTTATAAGACAAGGCACAATAAATGAATTTACCTCAATTAAGCCATTAGTACCTCTAAGAAGAAATATAACAGCACAAAAAAGCATTATCAAAGAACCAAGAATTTTAGGAATATGAAAAAATTGATTTAATAAAGCACCACTTCCAGCTAAAATTATGGAAGCACTTGAAATTAAGTATAGAGTTGTTATTACCCCAGTTAATTTTCCTAGTATGTTTGGGCTTATAAGTTTCATGGCTTCACTATAGGAATTTAAATTATTAGATATACTAATTTTAGAAAGTATTGAACCAATAATTACATAAAATACTCCACAAAATATAATTCCAATAAAGCTTTTATATCCAAATGAAGTAAAGAACTGAGTAATTTCTTTTCCAGAAGCAAGACCAGCACCCACAATAGTTCCTATAAAAACCACAGCAACCTGAAATGTCTTTAGGGTTTCTTTTTTCAAATCAAACATCCTTTCAAAGAGTTTTTCTAATAAAAGTATATAAAAAGTAGCTTGTATTTATTCTATTTAAGGTATAAAAGAGACTTTATTGGGAAGACTATATAAAGTAATTTATGAAAGGAAATTGTATTATGAAAAGATTAATTTATATATTTATTCTAACCTTTATTTTAATGCTTGTAAGTTGTGGTAAAGATGAAAAAGAAAATATAGATTTTTTTGATATCCATAAAGCAAAGGAAATTGGAAGTACATTTATGGAGAATATGGCTTATGGAACTATTGAGGATATAGGAAATTTATGTAGTGATAAGGTAAAAACAAGTAAAGAATATAATGAACTTATAGATAATAAAATAGGTGCATACAAAGTAGAAAAAACCATAGAGGGAGCAGATTATGCTTATATAGATTATATTGCAATAAGAAAGGATAATGAAAACTTAAGAGCAGATTTAGATAATTTATCTATAAAAATTATCAAAAAAGATGAAACTTATTTAGTAGATGAAATAAAAGCAAAAAGTAATAAAGAAATTTATGTAGATAATAATGTTTTAAGGGTGAGAAATGAAGAAACAGGAGAAAATAATATTCTGCTAAAACTCAAAGATTTACCTAAAGAGATGTATAGTAAAGGGTCTGATGTGATAGTTAATAAGAAAAGTATTAATAATAAGGAGTTTAGTAGAATTTCTTTAAGCTTTAGTGGAGATAAGGTTGGAATAGCTTCAACAGATGGAGAAAACATAGCTTTGTTACTTGCAGAGGTAAAAGAAGAAAAGGACACATTAGGTCAAAATAATAGTTCTGGTAA
>ONGV01000131.1 GCA_900317445.1 uncultured Eubacteriales bacterium
ACGTGAAGAAAAGAGTGGAAAAGGCTATGCAGATTTTATGTTTCACCCAAGAAAGAAAAATGGTACTGCAATAATACTTGAATTAAAAAAAGAGGAAATAGTGTAGAATTTGGAGTGGAGATATTATGGAGAACAAAGTGATAATAATAGAAACAGAAAGACTTATTTTAAGAAGATATAAAAAAGAGGATTTACAAGATTTATTTGAATATTTATCTGATGCAGAAGTTTTAGAATATGAGCCTTATAAACCTATGAATTTAAATGAAACAAAAGAAAATCTTGAATGGAGAATTTCAACAGATGAGATGATTGCAGTAGAACTAAAAAGTAATCATAAAATGATAGGTAATATATATATGGGAAAAAGAGAGTTTGAAGCATTAGAAATGGGATATGTATTTAACAAAAATTATTGGGGAAACGGATATGCATTAGAAAGTTGTAAAGCTTTAATTGAGCAGGCATTTTCAAAAGGCATACATAGAATTTTTGCTGAATGTGATCCTAATAATAAAAATTCATGGAAGTTACTTGAAGCACTTGGATTTCAGAGGGAAGCTTACCTAAAACAAAATGTATATTTTTGGAAAGATAAAAATGGAAATCCTATTTGGAAAGATACTTATTTGTATGCAAAATTAAATGTTGAGGAAGAAAGATAATTAAAATTCTTTGGAGAAGTTATGATTAAGGTTAAAAATTCATCAAATAATTGACATGGATTAATATTTATGATATGGTAAGTTATGTATGAAATAATAATATAGTTTCATGCGAATATATGACCACTATTAATTTAGGAAAGCCCAGACGGACAGGCGGGTCAGTTGCCGGGTGAGAGATATTACTTCTCACATTATTGATTGAGCTTCTAGCTCAAATTTTATAAGTTGATTACTTTATAATCGTATTTTAATGCATATCATCTTGTGAAACATTCAATAAGAGTAGTAACAGTATATTTGCTATGAGACTCTAAGGGATATTATTCATACTTCAATTTTATTAGATTATTTTTATCTATGAATAAATTATGTTGTTTATTTACGCAGATGGTATATATATATCATCTGTTTTTTTATTATAAGGAAATTATGTTAGTTATTAAACTATAGATAACTTTTAAGCTTAAGTAAGAAAAAAGTTTAGAAATTTCCTTTTTGGTACACAAAGGAGTGAAATTATGGACATTGAAAAGCAAAAATCAGCCCCAATTTATGAAGCATTACAAAAATTTAGGAGAAAGAGAGTGGTCCCATTTGATGTACCAGGACACAAAAGAGGGCGAGGTAATCCAGAGTTAGTTGAGTTACTTGGAGAAAAATGTGTTGGCTTAGATGTAAATTCTATGAAACCATTAGATAATTTGTGTCACCCAGTATCTGTTATTCATGAAGCAGAAAAGCTTACAGCAGATGCTTTTGGGGCTAAAAATGCGTTTCTTATGGTTGGAGGAACTACATCAGCAGTTCAAAATATGATTTTATCTGTGTGTAAAGCAGGAGATAAAATTATCTTGCCAAGAAATGTACATAAAAGTGTAATTAATGCAATGGTTCTTTGTGGTGCTATCCCAGTTTATGTAAATCCAAAGATAAATTCAGAATTAGGAATAGCCTTAGGAATGGAATTTAGTTGTGTAGAAGAAGCAATAAAGAATAATCCAGATGCTGTAGCAGTTTTTGTAAACAATCCAACATATTATGGCATATGTTCAGATATAAAATCAATAGTGAAGCTTGCCCATTCATATGGAATGAAGGTTTTAGCAGATGAAGCACATGGAACACATTTTTATTTTAATAAAAATCTTCCTATATCAGCAATGGAAGCTGGAGCAGATATGGCAGCTATATCTATGCATAAATCAGGAGGAAGCCTTACTCAAAGTTCTATTTTACTTACAAATACAAATGTAAATGCTGATTATGTAAGACAAATAATTAACTTAACACAAACTACAAGTGCTTCTTATTTATTATTATCAAGCCTTGATATTTCAAGAAGAAATTTAGCCCTTAGAGGAGAAGAATCCTTTGAAAAGGTTGCTAAAATGGCAGAATATGCTCGAAATGAAATCAATCAAATAGGCGGATATTATGCATATGGAAAAGAATTAATTAATGGTACTAGTGTTTTTGATTTTGATATTACTAAATTATCAATTTATACATTAGGA
>ONGV01000008.1 GCA_900317445.1 uncultured Eubacteriales bacterium
CCCATAAAAATTGAATAATCATTAACTCTTCCACTTCCTATAGTTAATTTTTCTTGAGTTAAAATAGAGTCATCTTGATTAAAAAGTACCTTTAAAGATGAAATATCTCCTGAAAGATTTACTGGAATAGTTACTGTTCTTTTTTCATTTGCTGATAAGTTTACTTCTACTACATAGGAATCATAATATTCATAACTAATTTGAGTTCTTACCTCAACATTACCTTCTATATTACTTCCTGTTGTATTCTCCACTTCAACATTAATTGGTAAATTTACCCCCTTAAACTTTCCATCAATTCCATAAGTAACATTTAGTTTAACCTTTTCATCAGCTTTATATTCCTGTGGAATAAATGTAATTAAAAAAAACATTACAATAATTGAAGAAATAATCTTAAAAATTTTCATAACGCTCCCCCTTTGTTTTACATAATATAGAAATTCATTATGATATTATATTATCATATTTTTCCTTAAATTTCTCTTTTTCCCCCTATTATTAAGGAAATATTAAAGTTTTTATAAGATTTATTAAGTAAATGGAACATTATTCTTTTTTGTTCTTATAGCTTAATAAATTTTCTATACAAAAAAAGCCATTACACTAAAATTTTAGTGTAACAGCTTTTAATTACTCATATAGAAACTTATAAACTTTATAATATACCTCTATCTTATCTACATATTTTTTTGTTTCTCCAAAAGGTATGTAATCAAGATTTTTTCCATCTTTTGAATACTTCTCATTGGTAAGCCAATCATTAACATTTCCTCTTCCTGCATTATAGGCAGAAAGCACTAATGTTTCATTATTGTTAAATTCTTTATTTAAGTTATTTAAATACCAACAACCCATCATGATATTATATTCCTCATCATAGAGCTTGCTTTTATCATAATCTTTTAATCCCATCCATTTTGCAATATCTTCACCTGTTTCCTCTGTTATTTGCATAAGTCCTAAAGCATTTCTATTAGACTTTGCATTAGGATTAAAGTTACTTTCTGCTTTCATAACTGATAATACAAAATATGGGTCTAAATCATACTCCTCTGCATATTTTGTTACATACTCTTCATATTTAATTGGGAAAGCGTATTTCTCAATTCCAAATCCTACTCCTAATATAATAATTACAAGTAAAATTAGAAAGGTTATAAGCCGTCTAAATTTCATATTTTTCTCCTTTTACAACATGCTTTTAAAAAACTCTATAATTCCTTCAACCTGTTTTTGAGTACTTACCAAATCCCCATTATTATCAATAATAATATTTGCAAATTTCTTTTTCTCTTCAAGTTGCATTTGTGAATTAATTCTAGTATTTACATCTCCATTAGATAATCTATCTCTTGCTTTAACTCTTTGAATTTGTGTATTAATGTCTGCATATACCAAAATAACATAATCCATATCTTTATGCAACCCATTTTCTATTAATGTTGGTGCATCTAAAACAATAATTTTTTCTCCATTTTCTTCATATCTTTTTAAAGCTTCATATATTTCCTTTTTTATATAAGGAATTATGATTTCTTCATATTTTATTCTTTCTTGAGGAAATCTAAATATATGATTTCCAAACTCTTTTCTTCTAAATTCTCCTCTCCAGTCAAAAAATGCATCTCCAAATTCAATTCTTATCTTTTGAATTATTTCTGGATAAACCTGTAAGACATTTCTTGCAACTAAATCTGCATCTAAAACCTTAATTCCTGCTGCTATCATCATCTTAGATACAGTACTTTTTCCTGTTCCAATACCACCAGTTAATCCTATCTTTATCAAAATAATTCCTCCTTACTTTGCTTCATACCAAGTAGAGCCTTCATTTATATCAACTTCCATAGGTACTTTAAGCTTAACTGCATTTTCCATTTCTTCTTTTACTAAAGCTCTAACCTTTTCTTCTTCATTCTCCTTAACATTAAGTATAAGCTCATCATGAACTTGAAGTATAAGCTTACTTTGAAGCTTTTCTTCATTTAACCTATTAAAAACCTTAACCATAGCAATTTTTATAATATCTGCTGCACTTCCTTGTATTGGTGCATTCATAGCTAATCTATCACCTAATGCCTTAACTATTTTATTTGAAGATTTTATTTCTGGTATAAATCTTCTTCTATTTAAGATTGTTAAAACATATCCATCCTCTTTTGCTTTTTCTACTGTTTCATTTAAATAAGATTTTATATTAGGATATCTATCAAAATATATTGCCATATATTCTGCTGCTTCTTTTTTAGATATATTTAAATCCTGTGCTAAAGAAAAATCGCTAATTCCATAAATAATACCAAAGTTAACAGCCTTTGCTCTGCTTCTCATAAGAGGAGTGACCTCTTCAAAAGGAGTATTAAACACCTCTGAGGCAGTTTTTCTATGAATATCACTATGATGTTTAAAAGCGTTAATCATATTTTCATCATTTGCCATATGAGCAAGAACTCTAAGTTCAATTTGAGAATAGTCACAAGATAATATTATATCTCCCTTTTCCTTTGGAATAAATACCTTTCTTATCTCTCTTCCCATTTCATATTTTATAGGTATATTTTGAAGATTTGGTTCTGTGCTTGATAATCTTCCTGTAGTTGTTACTGTTTGATTAAAACTAGAATGTATAGTTCCATCTGAATCTATAACATTTTTTAAACCTTCAACATAGGTTGAATTTAGCTTTGTTATTTGTCTATAGTAAATCACCTTTTCAATTATAGGATGTTTATCCTTAAGTTGCTCTAAAACCTCTGCATTAGTTGAATAGCCTGTTTTTGTTTTCTTTATAACAGGAAGGTCAAGCTTTTCAAATAATATTTTTCCAAGTTGTTTTGGAGAACTTATATTAAATTCTTCCTCTGCAAGAGTATAAATTTCTTTTTGCGTTTTATCTATTTCAGTTGTGAATTTATTTTGTAATTCATCTAACATTAGATTATCAATATTAAATCCTTCTTTCTCCATAGCTGATAAAACATAAACTAAAGGAAGCTCTATTGTATAATAAAGTTCATCCATATTATCCTTAGCAATAAGTTCTTTAAGCTTTAAATATAATGGTTTTATATAAAAAGAAAGACTTAAAAAATTATTTTCTTCAACCTCTTCTAATAAATATCTTGATATAAGAGAATTAAGTTCATACTTTCCTTTAGAAGAATCTAATAAATAGGCAGCTATAGCTGTATCAAATTCTAAGCCTTTAAGTTCTATGTTTTCTTTACTTAATATTGTTATTAAAGCCTTTGAATCATGAATAACCTTTTTAATATTTTCATTTTCCATAAAACTTTTTATTATTTTTAAAGCTTCTTCTTTATTTTCCTTTAAAATTTCATCTATACATATTTCCTTTGATTGATTTTCTTCACCTAAAAATATTTTATCTATTCTTATTTTAGAAAATGTTGAAGAATCTAAAACTGTATATGTAAAAAAGGCTTTTTCCTTTATTTCTTCTAAGGTTTTCTTTAAAGCTTCTAAGGTATTTATTATTTCTTTATTTATTGAAATTTCTTTTTTCTCTTCTTTTCCTATAATCTTATAAAGAAGTTTTTTCATTTCTAGTTTCATAAGCTGTTCTTTTAATGCTTCTTTATTAAAATTTTCATTGCTTCTTATTTCATCTAAATTTATATCTATTGGCACTTCTGTCATTATAGTAGCAAGCTTTTTAGAGAATAATGCCTGCTCACTATATTCTTCTAAATTTTCTTTAAGCTTTTTTCCATTTACATTTTCTACATTTTTTAGCACATCTTCTATTGAACCATAGTTTTGAATAAGTTTAAATGCTGTTTTTTCCCCAATTCCAGGCACTCCTGGGATATTATCAGACTTATCTCCCATAAGTCCTTTTACATCTATGAATTGTTTTGGAGTTATTTTATATTCATCAATAAACCCTTGCTTATTGTACTCTGCTGTTTCAGTTACTCCCTTTTTAGTTATTATTACATTTATATTATCTGAAGCAAGCTGAAGGGCATCTTTATCTCCTGTTACAATATAAACTTCAATCCCTTCTTTTTCGCAAAGATTAGCAACTGTTCCTATTATGTCATCTGCTTCAAACCCATCTATCTCATATATTTCAATTGCTAAATTTTTTAATATCTCTTTTATTATAGGAAATTGCATTGCAAGTTCTGCTGGCATTTTCTTTCTTCCAGCTTTATAATCAGAATATTCCTTATGTCTAAAAGTTGGAGCTTTTCTATCAAAGGCTGCAACTATATAATCTGGCTTTATCTCTTCCTTCATCTTTAAAAGCATATTCATAAAACCATAAATAGCATTTGTGCTTATTCCCTCACTATTTGTAAGAGGAGGAAGGGCATAAAATGCTCTATTCATAAGTGAATTTGAATCTAATATAAGTAACTTCTCCATAATGTCTCCTTTATCTATACTTTAAATATAATATTATTGTAACATAAAAGTTAATACATTAATTAAATAATAATATGATTCTTTAAAATTTTCTTTACTATATTCTTCAAATATTATATCCTTATATTTAATAACTATTCAAGGACTAATTGCTAAGTAATTAAATACATAGAAATATGTAGTTAAACATATTTGTCTATAAACGAACATATTTAAGTATATTTTTTAAAGGAGAGTTTAAATGAAATTTATAATAATAGTATTAATATTATTAATTTTTCTTTATTATGAAAATAACAAAATTGATATATCAAATTATGAAATAACTTCAAATAAAATTAAAAATGAGGATTTAAAAATACTTCACTTATCTGACCTTCATTGTAAAAGCTTTGGTAAAAATCAAAAATATTTAATAAAAAAAATTAAAAACATAAATCCAGATATCATAGTCTTTACTGGAGATTTATTAAGCTGTAAAGCTCCTAAAGAAAAATATATAAATTCTTTTATACTTTTAAAAGAGCTTTCAAAAACATTTCCCGTTTATTTTACCACTGGAAATCATGAATATAAAAGTCACTCATTAGATGAAACCAAAAAAAAATTATCTTCTTTTGGAGTTCATGTTTTAATTAATAACTATGAAAAAATTTTAATAAAAAATACTGCAGTTTTCATATTTGGTTTTGATGATGCTACTAATTTTAATGAAGGGTTTAATAAAGTTATTAATACATTAGAAAATATAAAAGATATGCTTAATGATTCTCAATTAAATATTTTATTATCCCATAAACCAAATTTTTTTAAAAATCAATCCAATTATAACTTTGATTTAATATTTTCGGGGCACGCCCACGGTGGACAATTTAGAATTCCATTTACTCACCAAGGAATCCTTATGCCAGACCAAGGATTTTTTCCAAAGCTTACAGAAGGAATTCACAAAAACAAAAACTCAACCCTCATAATAAGCAGAGGACTTGGAAATAGTGGCTTCCCCTTCAGACTATTCAACCACCCAGAAATAGTAGTTGTAACATTAAAAAGGCAAAATTAAAAAATCTTAGGGGCATTATGTTATTCAGCTGTTCCGGTCGACAGGCTCCAAGTCACTGCTTCATAAAATAATGCCCCTAAGATTTTAATAAGCATAATTGATATTATTAATCATAAAAAAGTAGCTATTAAACCGCTTTAATGTAATAGCTACTTTTTTAGATTTTGTTTAATTAAAATTACTTGTTTATTAAAATATTAGTTTTCTTATTTTATGAAGGCGTGACGCAAGAGCCTGTCGATAGCTGAGAATCAAAATTTTATATTTTGCTCTTCGAAGCTACCCAGCGAACAAAGTGAGTCGGGCTTCCTTTAATATAAGAGAACTAATATTTTTGAACCAAGTTTTTTTATAACATTTCTTCTAATGTTTTTCTTACTGCTTTAATGAATCCTTCGCTATTTACTACTGTTGGGTTTTCAAAAGTTGTAAGTATTGCTAAGTCTTTAGTCATTGTACCATCTTCAATTGTTTTTATAGATGCTTTTTCTAGTTTATCAGCAAATTCAACTAATTCTTTGTTTCCATCAAGTTCTCCTCTCTTTCTAAGAGCTCCTGACCATGCAAATATAGTTGCCATTGAGTTTGTTGAAGTTTCTTCACCCTTTAGGTGCTTGTAGTAATGTCTTTGAACTGTTCCATGTGCTGCTTCATATTCATAATTTCCTTCTGGAGAAACTAAGACAGAAGTCATCATTGCTAAAGAACCAAATGCAGTAGCAACCATGTCACTCATAACATCTCCATCATAGTTCTTACAAGCCCAGATATATCCACCTTCAGATTTAACAACTCTAGCTACAGCATCATCAATTAAAGTATAGAAATATTCTATTCCTGCTTCCTTAAATTTATCAGCATATTCAGCATCAAAAATTTCTTGGAATATATCCTTAAAAGTATGGTCATATTTCTTAGATATAGTATCCTTTGTAGCAAACCATAAATCTTGCTTTGTATCTAAAGCAAAATTAAAACAGCTTCTTGCAAAACTTTCTATTGATGGAGTTAAGTTATGCATACCTAAAGCAACACCAGCACTCTTAAAGTTATGTACAAGTTCTCTTGTTTCTGTTCCATCTTCAGCTGTAAATACTAATTCACATTTTCCTGGTCCTGGTACTTTCATTTCTACATCTCTATAGATATCTCCATAAGCATGTCTAGCTATTGTAATTGGCTTTTTCCAGTTGCTTACACATGGTTTAATAGAATTTACTGTTATAGGTGCTCTAAATACTGTTCCATCTAATATAGCTCTTATAGTTCCATTTGGACTTTTCCACATCTCTTTTAAGTTATATTCAGTCATTCTTGCTGCATTTGGAGTTATTGTAGCACATTTTACTCCAACACCATATTTCTTTATAGCATTTGCAGCATCAATTGTTACTTGGTCATTTGTTTCATTTCTATATTCTAGACCTAAATCATAATACTCAGTATTTAAATCTATAAAAGGTTCCAATAAATCCTCCTTTATCATCTTCCAAAGAATTCTTGTCATTTCATCTCCATCCATTTCAACTAATGGAGTGGTCATCTTAATTTTTTCCACTTGTATTGCCCCCTTATATATAATTTTAAAATTATTATACAATAGAGTTCTTATATTATCAAATGTTAGACTTAAAGTAATCTATTTTTATTTTATTTAAAGCTTTACAATTTATTTTTTATATTTATTTTTTTCATAATCTTTATTATTTAAATTCACCATAACAAAAAAATTTTTAAAGTTTAAATCTTTACTATTTTTTCATAATTTATTGTATTATAAAAGCAGAGATACAATAAGCTTTATCTCTGCTTTTATAATATTATTTATCATCCTTGTTTTTAACTTCTGTAAAGTCAACATCTATTACATTATTTTCATCTACATCATAATCTTCAAAAGATTCTGAAGTATAATTATTTGTATTATCTTTAATATTAAATGTATCATTTATAGTATCATTAAAATTATCTACTACATTATTCATTTTATGATGTAAGTATAATATTACTCCTCCAAGTACTATTCCAGCTATTATTACAAGGGCCAATAAAATAGGGGCTAACTTAACTGCAACATATATGGCTAGTATCCAAAATAAAAAATATCCTATTACACTCCATATGTTTTTATTCATTCTTCTACCTACTTTCATATTTTATATTTTATAAATTAGGACGAAAATACTCTTTTTTGTTAGAAAAATTGTACTATATTTTATTTCACAATTCAACATTTTACTTAAATTCTTTATTTAATATTAATATATATTCCTTTTTTTCCTAAAAATTAAGCTGTAACTATAAATATAACAGCAATATGACATACAGAAACAATTACTGATGCTAATAAGCAATCAACAATTTTTAAAGACTTTTTATCTGTAAAATATAAAATTAAATTTGTTAACCAATCTGTTATAAAGGCTAAGCTTACAAATAACAAATTTAAATTGTTACTAATTCCTTCTGTATAATAGGAAGATAAAAATATAAATATCATACCAACTATAAAAACTATAACATTAGGTATAATTAAACCTAAGTATTTTTTCATCACAAATACCCCTTTTTCTCAAAATTTAATATATTTCACTATATTAGGATAATTTATTATATCAAATTTATTTATATTTTTCTATAAAGTTCTATTAACAAAAAAATTCTTTCATAAATTTTTATTTATGAAAGAATTTTTTTAATTATTGTCCTGCTAAATATGCATCTAAAAGATTTGTAAAACCATCATCTTTTAATACTCTACATACAACTCCAACTATTTCAAAACTTGATGTTGGGCTATCTTCTCCTCTAAGTTTAGCTAACTTTTCTTTAATATCTGCCATAAGCATGTTTAAATCTGATTCGTTTAAAGTGGATCTATCTAAATCGCGTGATGCTCCACGTATACTGTTGTATATCTTGCTTTCGTCAAATTCTTGTATTCTTCCATCTTTTTTTATTATTTTCATTTAAACCACCACCTTATAACTATATTATACGTTTACTTTTAATTATTCACAATAGAAAATGTAGTGAAAAATGAAAATTTTGATGGAAAAACTTAAATTATACGACCTGCTTTTTTATTTCCTGTTTTAGCCTTTCCTTGTATCTCAGGAACAGTAGGACTATTTTTCTCAAATCTAGGTTTATGATTACTTTCTGTTCCATGAGGTTCATTAGGGTCTGGTCTTCTCATTCCTGCTTTTGCCATAACTTATCATCTCCATTTAATAAACTTTCATTTATTATTATTTTAATATTTTCTTATTTTATACCTAGTTTTTATCTATTATTGAATCAATGTCTTTTTAGTTGTGTCATATTCTCTATGTTCATTTGAAACATCTTTTAACCATTCATCTACTTCATCTTTATAAAAATATTGTTTTTCATTAACTGTAAAATAAGGAAACATCCTACCTGTAAAAGTACCTGTTTCCTCTAAGATATTCTTTTCTGTATCTATTAATCCTAAAACCTCCTCTTCTGATATACCAATATAATCAGCTACTTCAGATAAAGTAAAAACATTACTATTTGATGCTTCTTCTTTGATTATTAAACTTGATGATTTTTGCATTGAATATCCTAACCATAATGAACTAAAAACTACTCCACAAGTAAGTATAATAATTCCAATTAATAATGATTTTTTATTTTCCAATTTTATTTCCCCTTTTATAAAAAATTCCATAAATATAGCTATAGAATATATGACTATATTTATGGATATTAATTAAGTATACTATAAAAATAACTTATAAATAGAAACTATCTTTTCTATTCTTCCCATCCTTCTGGGAATTCTGCATTGTGGTAAACTTCTTGGACATCGTCATCGTCATCAAGTAAGTCTAGCATTTTTTGGAATTTCTTTGCATCTTCTTCATTAATTGCAGTGTATGTATCTGGTATCATTTTTACTGATGCTTCTAAGAATTCTATTCCTTGAGCTTCTAGTGCTTCTCTAACTGTTCCAAAGTCTTCTGGTGCAGTTGTTATTACAAATACTTCATCTTCATCACTGTTAAAGTCTTCTGCTCCAGCATCTAGTGCCATCATCATCATTTCTTCTTCGTCTTTGTCATCTTTTTCTATAACTATTTCACCTTTTTCTTGGAACATAAAGCTTACACATCCTGCATTACCCATGTTTCCGCCACCTTTAGTGAAAGCACTTCTTACATTTCCTGCTGATCTATTTTTATTATCAGTAAGAGTTTCAACAATTACAGCTACACCACTAGGGCCATAACCTTCATATACAATTGTTTCATAGTTAACTGAATTAAGATCACCTTCAGCTTTTTTTATAGCTCTTTGAATGTTATCATTAGGCATATTTGCTGCCTTAGCTTTTGCTATAACATCTCTTAACTTAGAGTTAGTATCTGGATTTGCGCCACCATTTTTAATAGCTATTGCTAACTCTTTTCCTATTTTTGTAAAAATTTTTCCTCTTTTTGCATCCGCTTTTCCTTTTTTAGCTTGGATATTATGCCATTTTGAGTGTCCTGACATGCCTATTCCTCCATTTCTATTTTTAATTAAACCTATAAAATTATATCACAAATTTCCTTATATTTAAATTACTTTAAACAAAATATTTCCTTCTTTAAAGTAATTTTCTTCCTTATCTTCTGTAATTATAGCTTTTCCATTAGTAGAATTTATTATTTCATTTTTCATATTTTCTACCATACTACTTTCAGCAGTAATATGAATCTCTACACTATCTGTATAATCTACATTATCAATATGCCATAAATTTTGATTACAAAGATATTGAACCTTTCCAAATAAATCATAATCAAGCTTTATATGAAGTTTAATGCCTTTTACCTTTTCAATTACTCCAGCACTTTTTATAGCAATAGAAGCTCCTTGAGTATATGCCCTTGTTAGCCCTCCAGTTCCTAATAAAATGCCTCCAAAATATCTTGTTACAACAACTGCACAATCAGTTATTCCTTGTTTTTTCATAACTTCTAATATAGGAATTCCTGCTGTTCCTTGAGGTTCTCCATCATCTGAATACCTTTGTATACTCATATTTTCACCAACTATATAAGCCCAACAGTTATGTCTTGCTTGTTTATGTTTATTTTTTATTTCTGCCACAAATTCCTTTGCCGTTGCATAAAACTTATAAAAAGTTATAAATATATAAATTTTACTTTGTTTCCTTCTTCATAAAGCTCTATTTTGAAATAGTAA
>ONGV01000026.1 GCA_900317445.1 uncultured Eubacteriales bacterium
GCAGATGGACATAAATATGCTAAAGCTGTTTCAATCCTTGTTATCTTGGATTCTCCATATAAATCTGGCTCTATTGCTTTTACTTTCTTTATATCAAAATGTTTCAATCCTTGTTATCTTGGATTCTCCATATAAATGATTACATACTTGATTACATACTTGATTACATACTTGTGTTTCAATCCTTGTTATCTTGGATTCTCCATATAAATAGCAAAAATTAATATCTATTAGTACTAATGCTACTTTCAAGATTTTTAATACTCATTTAAAATCCTATTTTTATACCATTTTTTCATATAAACTTCTTATTTTTTGCTACATTTTCATACCTATTATAAGCATAAACACTTGATATTATCAATACTTTTCCTTCATTTTATCATATTTTTCAAAAAAATATATATAATATT
Source organism: uncultured Eubacteriales bacterium (assembly GCA_900317445.1). Lineage (GTDB taxonomy): Bacteria > Bacillota > Clostridia > Clostridiales > Clostridiaceae > Clostridium. Next base: position 414 of record ONGV01000026.1, read on the forward strand.
TTTAGTTATACAATTTTTATAGTACCAAATCCTCTTGAAACAGACTTTCCAATTCCAAAATATTGTGGTATTTTAAAATTTGTCTTAAATGTTCCTTTAAATCCAATATGTTTTATTCCTTTTAGCATAATATCAATTTCTTTTAAATTTATCCAACAACTAATCTTTTCATTAACTGTATAATTAAATCCTTTGCACATTGAAAGAATATTACCTATTAATATATTTTTTAATATTTCTTCTTTTTCAATCATAGAAGATTCTCTATATTTTCTAATATTCTTTTGATTTAATGATATCCAAGGAGTTATAAATTCATACTCAATATAATCTTCTGCTATACCAAAGTCTTTTATTTCTTTTAATATATTTTTTTGAAATGTATCATATTTGATATCATTAAGTATAAATTCATCATCATTTATTCCTATATTTCCCACTAAATCAGCAGCCTCATTTATTCCTATAATCATTGGTGTGTTTTTTATAACTTTATATTGAACCTTTGGATATCTATATAAAAATTTATCCCCATCATGATTATGTAATAAAGAAAAATCCTTATATTTTTCACCAAGATATCCTCGTATTTTTTCACTATATCTTGGTGTTAATTTTAAATCTTCATAAAGAACTGAACATACTACTAGTTTCATAAAATCTCCTTTCTATACAATAACTATATTTCTTTCTATTACTCCAGTATTTTCATCATAATCTTCTTTATTTAAGAAAATGTATCCCTTTATCTTATATCCCATATCTCTAACTTTATTTTTATCAACTGCTATTCTATATTTATTTAATTCTCTCCAAGCATTAACTATTTCTTGATATTCATCACTACTTTCAATAATTTCTATATTTTTTTCTGCATTATTATCATATCTTATAAAAACATCCTCTTTATTTTCAGGTTCTTCTATAAGTTTAAACTTTCTTATATTTTTAAATTCTAAATTTTTTATATATTTGCAATACTTTTCATATTCTTCTTTTCTTTTATTTTCAGTTGCTTTATTTAATTCATTGAAATAATTATTATTTATTGTCCATAATTCCTCTTCTTCAATATATTTTTTTTCCATTAATATTTTTAATGTTGCATCTATTAATGGCTTTGAATATATATGCCTAGCAAAAATTTTTTTATTTTCATCTAGCAACTTATAAATCTTTACTATTCCTTTTCCATTAATCCCATTTCTATTAGCTCTTCCAGCTGATTGATTAATACAATCCATTGGTGCAATATCTCTATACACAATATCAAAGTCCAAATCTACTCCTGCTTCTACTAACTGAGTTGATACTAATATATATTTTTCTTTACTATCTTTTATTTCTTTTATTATCTTTAATCTTAATAATGGAATTATTTCAGTACTTAAATATATTATATTACACTTATTTTTAAATTCTTCTTTTAAATAATCAAATACTCTTCTTGTAGACTTCACAGTATTCAATATAATTAAAAAACTTTTATTATCATTTTTTTCTATATCTTTTTTAACTATTTTTTCAAACTCATCTAATTCTAATGCTTCATCTGTATGATTTTCAAATATTATTCTATTCATATTATTAAATATAACATCATTATTTAAAACAAGCTCCTTTCCCAATAAAAATAAAGGCTTTGTTGCTGTTACTGTTATAACATAACAATTAAATTTCTCACACAATATTTTAAATAAATCCTCTATTATTTTATAATACTTAGGAGGAATAGCCTGAACCTCATCAAGAATTATTATAGAACCTGCAAGTCTATGAAATCTGTGCATTATTGAGTTTTCTCCACACTTAAAAAGTGTATTAAATAACTGTACAAAAGTTGTAGTTATAATGGTACTTTGCCAATTTTCAACCAAAAATCTAGCATCATAATTTTTATATTCTTTTTCTTCAACACTATCTTCATATTTTAATGGTGTCATAGAATGATGTTTTAATATACTATTACTAGATACATCAAAATTATTAAATTTTAATATTTCTTCTAATACATCATAATTTTGATCTATAACACTTGTAAATGGCACACTATATATTATATTAGATTTGATATTTTTTTCATTTTTTAATCTATCATACAAATTAAATGCTACACCATATACTGATATTGTTTTTCCTGTTCCTGTTGGAACATTTATTGATAATATTTTATCATTATCTAAATCTAATTTATTAATACTTTCTTTAGTACTTTCATATATATTTTCTCTTATTTTAAATAGTGGTGATTTTGTAATTTCAGGCATTTTCTTTATTAAGTCTTCTCTTAAATTATCTTTATACTTTTTTGTTAAGTCTTCATTTAATTTACTTGAATTAACAAATCCAGCACCTTTTATTAATTGACTTTTATCCCCTGTTAATAATAATGACCATAAATATTGAAACCAAATAAATTTTTCTTCTTGCTCTTTAATTGTTTTAGCATCCTCTTTAAATAAAAAAGCATCTTCCACTTCTTCAAACAATGTTTTATTCTCTATTTTAGTAAAAAAATCATCTAATTTAAATTTATATATATTTTCTAATTCTTCTTTATTTTCTTTTATACTTTTACTTATCTTTATAAGTTTTTCTTCATTGGTACATGAAAAAAATATAGAATCTGCTTCATCTATATCTCCATGATGTCTTTTTACAGCCATAAATCCAATAAGTTTCCATTTTTCAGGAAGCATATAATATGTAAAATATGCTGATATTTCTCCATGTTGCTTTAATTCATCATTTCTTTTTTCATGAAGATATTCTTGAAAGTAGTTACTTCCTTTTCCAAAATCATGACACATACATATAATTTTTATTACATTTAATATTTCTTCTTCATTTATTCCCTTTTCCTTAGCTTCATTAATAGCTATTTCAGTTACACCTTTTAGATGGTCAACTAATAGTTGACCATCTTTTTCACTATTTTCATAGATATGTGACATTAACTTAAAAGAAGTACACATTATATTCACCTACTTTCTTTATTTTTTTTGAATTTGTATTTATTTTTTTATTTGAAGTAAAAACTATCTTCTCATATTTACTATATTCTCTTGTTTTTTTATTCTCAATTGGTATTCTATCAAGATATATTGTTGTTTCTTCATTATGAATAACAAAATTTTCTCTTGGTATGGCTGTATCTGTTGATACCTCTAAATTAATATCAATATCATTAATTTCTTCAATATTTTCATAAATTAATTTTGCAATATGTTCACTTGCTCCAAGGTAGGGAGTAAATATATACTCCCTACTTTTAAGAGTATTTTTTATTGATTCTAGTTTTTTCTCCTCATCTGTGATAAATATTCTATAATCAACATCTCTTAAAAATTCTACTCTTGTCTGAAAGTTAGCTGAACCATTATTCTTAACCTGTGGAATTAAATTAAAACTTTGAGTATCCTTTTTTACTGGCTTTAGCACTTGAATTCCTATTTTCATATTCTTGGTATATTCATATAAATCATTATATTCAATTCCCATTATTGCTCCTATTAACCCTTTTATAGCTATAGGATGAATTATTGTATATGTTAATGCAGATGTTGTAGTATATGGACACCTAAATCTTGCAAACTCTCCTATTGCTCTAAAAATTAAAGCTTTCATAAAAAAACACCTCAATATCTATATAAAGCTTATATTAAATTTTTCTGAAACATTTTTAGCCTTTACCTTTGAATGCATGTATACATTGACCTTTTCTATAATATCCTTATGATTTTCAACATATTTTCCTAACTTTTCAAAATCAAATGTGAAATCTTCTATACTTCTTAGTTCTAAATCTTGTTTATCATAATTTACATCAACATAATCAAGTTCTCCATCCATGTAGTTTTTATTATATATAACCTCAACTAATACTCTTGGCATTTGATTTTTTGATGTACTTTTATAATTTTTTATTCCTGCAATTAGAATTTCTTTAAAGTTCTCTAAATCCTCTTCTGTTAAATTTATTTCTTGTCTTTCAGCTGTTCTATCATTATATACCATATATGTTTTAAATAAAGCATATGGAGTATAGTACTTATTCCAATTTGTTCCTTGAGATTTTCCTTCCTTTGATGTAAAAGATGATGTCCCTTGAGCGAATTTAATATCTGCTTCATGTATACTCTTACTCCACATAATTTGAAGTGGACCTGTAATATTAAATTTAGGTTCAGTAACTACAGCACCAAAAAGCTTAACATCTATATACTCCTCTTTTAGATAACCTTCTAATTTTTCTTTTCCATTTTTGCCAAACTTATCTTCATATATTTTTTTTGCAACACCTTTACAGTCTAAATATTTTCCTTTATCATCCTTTGTTGGTTTTACAAAAATCTTTAATCCTCTACTATCACCTTCTTCTCTGAAATATCTCTTTAATCTAACATCAGACATTTCAAGTTTTCCTGTTTCTTCATCACATCTTGGTCTGTTATCATTAATCATATCTCCATTAGGATTTGCCATTGTGCAATCTGTAAATAGTAAGTATTCTCTTGTATTAGCCATTTTAATTTTCCTCCTTGTTTTCTTCTAAATTATCATCATTTTTATTTTCCTTTTCAAAAAAACTATCCATTCCCCAGAAAAATATATATTTAGCTTCATCTGTACTTAATTTTTCTTCTTTTTTAGCCATAAATTGTTTTCCTTCTATTAGAATATCTTTTGCTCTCTTTCCATTAATTTTATATTTTATAATTTTATCATTTAATAAATTAGAAAAATATATAAAATCTTTAAAATCAAACTTTCTAGCAAAAAAGAAATTTTTATCTAAAGAACTTCTATCTGCAATTTTTCCTTCTTCATCTTTACTACTATCCTTAATTTTATAATTAATATAACTATAAGCCATTCCAATTAAAAACCATGCTTTTTTTTCATTGCTATTAAAATAATTTTGATTGTCATTAAATAACTCCTCATAATCAACATATTTTTTCATAACATTAAAACCTCCTTCTAAGCATCCACAGTCTACTAAAAAATTATATACTTTTCCTATATTATTTATTGTAAATTTAACTTCATCCTTTTTATTAAAATAATTGTATTTATAAACAATCATAACTCTATTAAAGAATATATTTCTGCTAAATTTTCTTCCAGTAAAAATTGTATTAATCATTCTTAATTTTTCTTTTTCAGTTGTTTTAACACCCTTTTCTTTATCATCTTCCTTTGAATCATTTTTTTTAGTATCTTTTTCTAATTCTTTTAAAGCTGTACTATATATAATAACATTAAATAATTTAATTTCATATTTTTTTAAAAGTTCTGCTATTTTTGTAAACCTTGATGGCAACATACTTTTTATAGTTTCATATATATAGAAAGTTTTATTTGCATCTTTGTCAAAGAAAATTATATCTGTTTCTGTATTTCCTTCCCCTAAATTTTTTAAAACCATCTTCTCATTAAGTGCTATTTGAGATATAAAATTTTTCTTTCCTTTATCTGTAATATAGCTTTTTTCATATATATTTTTTATATTTTCATTAAAACTATGAGGTATAAACATAACATTCTTTCCCATCCAGTAAGTAGTTAACATTTCTTCTACATATCTCTTTCCAATCAAAACAGAATTTAAACATCTTTTACACATTACAACGCCAGATTTATCACTTTCATTTACATTTCCATAAACTTCTTTATCATTAGTGTAAAATTTATATGTTATTGTATTAAATACTTCTCCTTCTTTTCCACAAAAGTGACAAATATGAGTTCCTTTAAGACCTTTATACATAGTGGAATACATTTTATCCATAAACTTATCTTTAAATAATTCATATGGATATTTTCCATCTATTAAAATCACAGCTATAAAATTTTTTCCATATTCTTTTATTCTTTTATAAACTATTTCTTTAACTTGCTCATAATAATTTTCCACATTACAAAAACCTAAAGCCAGTTTTATCTTTTTATTAAATTTTTCTTTTTCATCTTCTTTAAAAAAATCTACTCTAAAAGCTCCACCAGCCGCCCCATTACCAGCTTGATAAAATAGTGCTTTTAATGCTATTTTTTTATAAAATTCTTCACTATATACTTCTATTTTTCCATTTGACTTAATATTAATATTTAATATTTCTGTTAAAACATCTCCTTCTAATTTATTAACTAAACTTTCTACTAATTCTTCTTCTCCTACATTATTATTTTCTTGAATATATTCACCAATATTTTTAATTGCATTTATCAAAATTTCACCTTCTTTTTTATTAGTATTTGTTTGATAAAGTTTATGTTGTAATATTAATTCTATTTTCTTATATTGTCAACTGTTTTTTTAATTGACGTTTATTTTTTTTATAGTTATAATATTTCCATAGTTAAATGTTAAACTAACTATGAAAATATTACACTATAATAAGTATTAAAATTTAGTTTTTGTTTGATATTATAATTCCACAAAAATAAGGCTATAAAATATCAACTTACTCTATTTTATTTTTCACAAATATTTCTATAACAACAGTCAAAGCATCTAGCTTTGCTACTTGTTGCTTTAGGATAAAATCCTTTTATAACTTTTTTATAATCATTTATACATTTTATACTTTTTTTCCTTAATTTATCATCAAGTTCAATCTCTTTAAGTAAGTTTTTACTTCTTAAATAGACAAGAAAAAATTTATTGACTTTTGTTTTATATAATTCTTCTATAATTAAACAATACAATGCCATCTGTATCTTGTAGGTTGAGAACTCTTTTTCTTTATATTCTGCAAACTTATAATCTAATGGTGCATATGTTCCATCATCTAGCAAATAAATTTCATCAACAATACCTTTTACTCCATAAGTCTTAGATATCAAATATTTTTCTTGTTCTTTACTTACTCCACCAATACGTTTTCTAATTTGATTTGTTGTTGTTGATTTTTTATTTAAATGCTTTTCTCTTCCAAGTTGAACCTTAAATCTATTTTCTTCATATTGTCTTATATTTAAATCTTTCATAAAATAAGTAAAACGAGGACAATAAAGAAATTCTATAATTTCTGAAGGTGTAACATATTCCTCAAACTCATTAAATGAATTTGGATACAATATCATTTGCTACCAACTCCTTATCAAACCCTTTTCCAATTATATCTGTATCATAAAGCATCTCCTTAGATGTTGGAAATATATATATTGAATCTGTTTTTATATCCGCTATCATTTCCATCTTTATCTTAAGTTCATCTTTTTCATTTTTGTTTAATTCGCCTAAAAATATACTTTTTTGCACTCTATACAATCCCTTATTTTTACATTCTTTAACAGCTTCATTTCTAACTTTATCATCTGAAATATCATACATCACCCAATATAACATAATCATTCAACCTCCTTTAAAATTCTATTTGCAATATTATGACAATCAAATTGGATTATGTTTTTAAGCTTAATCATTCTTCCTTTATACTTAATTTTATCTTCAAATTTATTGTTAACGTTTTCTATAAGTAACTGCTTTCCTGTTTTATTAAGCCAATAACCTCCACCTATAACATCTTCAAACATATCCAATCTTACTTTTCTTTTTGAAAATAGTGTAAAAACAATATAATCCATATATCCTCTATACATTTCTATTAAATCAAATACTAGTGCCTTTTTATTATAATTGTCAGTATGCATTATTCCTATATATGGATCTAATCCAGCTATTATGCAACACTTCTCAACATTTGCATATAAAATTCCATATGCATAATTTAGCATACAATTAAACTGATCCTGTGCTGGATTTCTACTTCTTCCATTAAAATAATATTTTTCAGGAATTAGTTTTGCCAATGTAGAAAAATACGTCTTTGCACTTTTTCCTTCATGTCCTTCAATATTCCCTCTTAAAACATCAATTGGAATATTCTCAAACGATTTTATTGCTAATTTATGCTCCTCTATATCTTTTATTGTTTCCTCTATTAATATTACTTTTTCATCACTTCTATTTAATTTTAATTTATTTAAAGTGCTAATTTGATTATCTAATTTTTGTATTATCCATTCCTTTACAAACTCAGTTCCTAAAGGAATTTCAGTTAATTTTAATTGTTTTCTTCTTATAGTTGTTATACTTCCTAATTTTGAATGCCATACTCTTGCAAAAGGCTTTCCTGTCTGCTCTAAAAACACAACATCTATATTATTTTCCATTGCAAGTTTTATAGCATCTGTTGTAATTAAGGCAGATGTTGTGATTAAAATTCTTTCAATCTTTTTACATGAATACTCTTCACTAAGCCCCTCTACAGATATTTTAAATCTATCATTAATTTTACTTAAATATGCACCTCGTGTATTTATAACTAATTCCATATTTTCACCTTCTTATATTTTTGTAGATATTATATCATATTTTGTAATATTTTGTCTATAGTATGCTTGTAAACTTTTAAATTAATTTAGGTTTCTTATCATTATATAAAAATCACTTTACTCTTTATTAAACTTTTTATATACTTAAAATAAAACTTAAAGGAGAGTAAAAAAATGTATAAATATATCTTATTTGATCTAGATGGAACTTTAACAGACCCAAAGGAAGGCATAACAAAGTGTGTTCAATATGCTTTAAAGTATTTTAATATAGATGAGCCTAATTTAGATAATTTAACAAAGTTTATAGGTCCTCCTCTTCATGAATCTTTTGAAAGGTTTTATAATTTTTCAAAAGAGGATGCTAAACTTGCTGTTGAGAAGTATAGGGAAAGGTTTAGTACTATAGGTCTGTTTGAAAATGGTGTTTATGATGGAATTAAGGAACTTTTAGAAGCTTTAAAAAGAAAAGGTAGAGTTTTAGCTGTGGCTACTTCTAAGCCTGAAGTATTTTCTCTTAGAATATTAGAAAAGTATAATCTTAAGAATTATTTTGATGTTATTTGTGGTAGTGAATTAGATGGTAGAAGAACTGTTAAAGCTGAAGTTATTGAAGAAGTTTTTAATAGACTTAATTTAAAAGATAATGAAAAGTCTTCTGTTATAATGATTGGTGACAGAGAGCATGATATATTAGGTGCTAAGGCTTGTAAAATTTCTTCTATTGGAGTAAGGTTTGGCTATTCAGAGGAAAATGAACTTGAAAATGCAGGAGCTGACTTTATAGCTGAAACTGTAGAAGATTTAAAAAACCTTCTTTTGTCTTCTAACTAAAGTTATTCTAATTTAATACATAATTTTCTATATATAATAAAAAGCTGCTATACATTTTTAGTATAACAGCTTTTTATATTTTTTAATAAGGTGTATAGAACACGCAATCTTTAACTTTTTTCTCTCTTCTTACTTCAACTCTTCCTCTTACTTTATTTTCTTTTAATTCACCTTCCCAAGTTTGGTTACAATCAATATAAGTAAAAGTTCCATCTCCATTATCTTTTAAATATATTCCTACATGTTCCAAATTATTTTTAAAATACAAATCTCCAGGTTGAGGTGTATATGTTCTTTTTACTTGATTTACAATTTCCCATGTAGTTTTTCCTATAGAAATACCTGCCACACTATAACATCTTTGTACAAATCCTGCACAATCTAGTCCATAGCCAGGAACTGCTCCTGTTTTAGGTAATTGACTTACTGGAGTAAAATGATAAGCTCCATTTGAAAATGTTATATATTTAGCATTAGCCCAATTTCCACCTAAATAATAAGCTACTCCTCTCATTCCAAAGGCATGGTCTAGAACTATTCTTCTCCAACCACCACCTCCATAGTAAGTATGACTATTAACATTTAAATTATTATTATAAAAACTTACACTTGGTTTGTTTTCCTTTTTCTCTCCTGAAATTATTGTAGGATGATATATAGTATTATTACCAGTTATTATATAAAGCTTAGCTTCATGTTGTCCTGTAGCTAGTCCACTCATTGGTATTGTTATAGAAAATCCTGAATAATCTTCATCATAATCTGGATAAACTTTAGAAACATCTGGTCTATATATATCTGTTGATATTCCTTTATATATCTTACCATCTAAGTAAACATGTATTCCTTTAATTCCATAACCAGATAATGCCCATCCTCTTATTGTTATACTATTATTATAATAATCATAGTCTATTGTAGGTGAATCTATGTGGCTTATATTGGCTGGTCTTTTTATGTTTATTGTTCTAACAAAATCATCTGTTGTTCCATCCTCATTAGTTATAACTACTCTTAAAGTCTTTGTTCCACTACCTTCACTTGTAATATTAACTTTTCCATCAAATCCTGAATTTTCATTATTATACTCTGGAAATACATTAGATACATCTGGTCTTGATGTGTTAGGAGTTACTTCTCCCATAGATTTTCCATCTATAAATACTTCTACCTTTTTCATTTTAGAGGAAGATAAATGCCATCCTCTTATATTTAAATACATTCCACTAACATTACTTCCATTTTTAGGAGTATCTAAACATCCTCTAACAGGTTTTGAAACTTCATTTTTTTGTAATTTTATTTTTCTTACAAAGTCATCTACTGTTCCATCCTCATTAGTTACAATTAGCTTTAATGTTTTCTCCCCTGCACTTTCATTAGATATATCAAACTTTTTAGAAAATCCTGCATTTTTATTTTCATAGTCTGGGAAAGCTCTATATACATCTAATCTTTCTTGTTCTATATCTAAGTTTCCTAAATACTTTCCATCTAAATATGCTTTAATATCTTTTGTTTTAGAATAAGATAATTGCCATCCTCTTATTTCTAACTCATTTCCTTTTATAACAGTTCCATTTGAAGGAAAATCTAAACAACCTGTCATTGGCTTTTCTAAAGTTATTTTTCTAATAAAATCATCTGTTGTTCCATCTTCATTAATTATATCTAATTTTAAAGTTTTTTCTCCTGGAGTAATATTTGATAAATCAAAGGTTTTAGAAAATCCTGAATTTTTATTTTCATAGTCTGGAAAAGCTTTATATACATCTAATCTTTCTTGTCCAACATCTAAATCTCCTAAATACTTTCCATCTAAATATGCTGACATTGTTTTTATTCTAGAGGAAGATAATTCCCATCCCCTTACTTCTAAATATCTTCCAACTATTTTACTACCATTTTGAAGTGAATCTATTGCTCCTCTCATAGGAAGACTTTTACTATTTAAAGTTCTATTCCAATAATCACTTGTCCCATCTTTCATAGTAGCTATTACCTTTATTTTATGAGTTGTTACATTATTATCTCTAGGAATATAATAATTATATCCCCAATTACTTTCACCATAAGATGGATAAACTCTATCTATATCCTCTCTTCTTTCATTAGCTACTGAATCTACCATAAGCTTATCATTATAATAAATTTTTATGTTTTTTATTCCTCCACGACCTGCTGCCCATCCTCTTACTTGAATTTTATCAGAAGTTAA
>ONGV01000330.1 GCA_900317445.1 uncultured Eubacteriales bacterium
TCAGTTGTTGAATTTAATGTTCCTCCTATAACAATAAAACATACTGCCATAGCTAACATTTTTAAAATTCTTGATTTCCTTTTTTTGCTTATTATACTAAAAATAAAAATAAATACTAATACAACTCCATAGCCAAGCCATCCACCTCTTGTTAATGAGCATACAAGTCCTGCAAATAGTACTAATGTATAGCATAAATATATAATTTTTTCTTTAAATATGTATAATGCTGTACTTAATGATAAAAATAGTACTATATAACTTGAAAAAAAGTTTCTATTACCTATTGTTCCTATAGAATTAGATACTGATATACCATTTAAAGCCCATTTTTGTATTGGGTCTATTCCATAAAATTGAAGTATTCCATAAAAAGCTGAAAAACTTCCAACTATTAATATAAGATGTAATGATTTTTCTGTTATTTTTAAATATCTACTTGCAAGAAAGAAAAGGCATGTATATACAAGAAACATAGAAAACCCTTCATTTCTTTCTGTTGAACCTGTAAAAGCAAGTTGTTTATATGGTGAAAAAGCAAATGCTATAAATATGCTTACTAAAAATATCATTATAATTTTATGTTCTTTTTCTATATAAAAATCATTTTTTATAATAGAAATTATAATAGCTATTATATTTGCAGCATATAAGAAAAATACTTTTCCCATAACATATCTTGGATAATCAGAAAAATTTATTACAATTAGTGGCATAATTAATATTATTAAATACAAAATAAAATTTATTATATTCTCTTTTTTTAAATACCCTTTTTTATCCATAGTTTTCCTCCTAAGTTATTTTTATTATTTTATATTTTTTAATACTTCTAGTAAATAATACCATACATTTTCTGTAGAAGAAATAGATAAGTTTTCATTTGGTGTATGTGCATCTCTTATATCTGGTCCAAAGCTTATCATGTCTAAGTTTCCAAGCTTTTCTTCAAATAAACCACATTCTACCCCTGCATGAATAGCATATACTATTGGTTCTTTTCCCGTCATATCTTTATATACTTTTTCACATATATCTCTTATTTTAGATTCTTTTTTGTATTCCCAAGCTGGATATCCTGCATTACTTTCAAATTCTCCACCTATCAACTTTGTAATTTCTTCTATTTTTCTTACAATATCATCACGAAGTGTCATAACTGAACTTCTTACTGCACTATCAAATTCTACATATCTTTCTGTAGTTTTTACTATTCCAAGATTTGTAGAGCTTTCTGTTAAGTTTTCTATATTTCCACTCATAGTATTTACTCCATTTGGATATAAATATAGAAGCTTTATAGTTTTTTCTGTAGTTTCTTTTGTAAATTTAGTTTTTATATCTTCCTTATTTTCAGCTATAGATAAAGTTACTCCTTCATCTTTACCTTCTAATTCTTTTTTAAATATTTCATTCCAAACTTCAACTAACTTAAATAATTTATCTCTATCACATTCATTTATTGCTATAACAGAATCAGCTTCTCTTGGAATAGCATTATTTTTTGAGCCACCTTCTATTGATACTAAAGAAATTTTTATTTTTTCAAGGCAATCCATTAAAAATCTTCCCATAAGTTTATTAGAATTTCCTCTTTCCTTATTTATTTCTGTACCAGAATGTCCTCCTTTGAGCCCTCTTATACTTATTGTATATAATTTTTCTTCATTTATATTTTCTCTTTCAACCTTTATTGAAGACTTTGTTCTTATTCCACCTGCACAACTTACTAAAAGATAGCCTTCTTCCTCTGTATCAATATTAATAAGTATTTTCCCATTTATATTTTCCTTTGATATAGCCATAGCACCTGTCATACCAGTTTCTTCATCTGTTGTTAATAAAATTTCTAAATTAGGATGTTCTATTGTATTATCTTCTAAAAGTGCCATAGCATATGCTACTGCAATTCCATCATCTGCCCCTAATGTAGTGCCATTTGCATAGATATAATCCCCCTTTACTACAAGTTCTATAGGGTCTTTTAGAAAATCATGTATAGTATTTTTGTTTTTTTCACAAACCATATCTAAGTGCCCTTGTATAATAACTGTTGGTGCATTTTCATATCCCTTTGATGCTGGCTTTTTTATTATTACATTTAGAGCTTTATCTTGAATTGCTTCTAAGCCTAAATTTTTTGCAAAATTTATTAAATAATCACTTATTTCTTTTTCATTACCTGAACCTCTTGGAATTTTAGATATTGTTTCAAAATGATTTAATACTTTTGATATTTTTAAATTTTCTAAATTTTTCATTTTTTGTACTCCTTTTCTTCTGTCAATATGTTAGAATATCCTTAAGAATATATTTAGTATATCATAATAAGTCAATTTTTATTTTCTTATTTATAAA
>ONGV01000290.1 GCA_900317445.1 uncultured Eubacteriales bacterium
ATGCTGTTTGCACAACTATAGTTGCTCATCAAGATAAAGCTATAGATACAGAAATATTTAACAACATGAATATAAATGAATTATCAGAAGAAGGGGAAGCTGAAATATAAAAAAGGTAAAAATAAATATATTATCTTGTTAATTTTAAGTTAAAACAAAACAATATAAAAATCGGATTTTAAGTTTATCTTAATTATCCGATTTTTATTATAAATTTTTATTATGCTAATGCTAAACTTTTATAGGTATTGTACCCTACTATACCATCTATCATAAGCCCATGCTTTCTTTGCCAAGTTTTCACTGCTCTTTCGGTTTTAATTCCAAATATACCATCTGCTTTTTCTCCTAATCTAAGCTGTACCCAAGTAGTTAATTCTCTTTGAACATATAATAAGCCACAAAGAGGAAGTTTTTTCACTGCATTATTAGTTTTTTCTCCCCAAATGTTATCTATCTTTAAATCTGTTCCCAAAATAGAATTACATAACCCTTGTAATTCTGCTATTTTTCCAACTGCTTGTACAATTTCATTATCTTTATTATTTTCATCTATAAATATTCCCTCATTAAAATTATTTAAATCTACATTTCCATTTATTCCAGATACTCTTCCCGTTTCAGTATACTGATGACCTACAACATTCTTAAAGCCAGTTTCCATTGGCGTTTCTACCCCATAATGAGCTATCCAAGCTTTATAATTTTTTATTCTACTGTCTAAATTATCCCTTCCAAAATAACCATTTGTATATATAATAGGATCTAAATTTGTAAGTTCTTTTAATCTTTTAATAAATTCTAAACATCTATCAGTTATTTCTCTTGAACTTCTTTTATAGTTATTAGTTTCAATATCAAGACAAGGAAAAATTGTATAATTCTTTCCTTTTATAGCATTAAAAAAATCCTCTGCTTGTTTTGAAGGATTTGTTTTTTCAGACATAAAATGATAAAATCCTATTTTAAAATTTGCTTTTAATGCAGTATTATAATATACATCTAATTTAGAATCAATCCAGTCTACACCCTCTGTAGCTTTAATCATTACAACTTCAATTCCAGAATTTCTTACTTTAAAAAAATCTATACTTCCATTATGGCTACTTATATCAATTCCCTTCATAATATATCACTCCTAAAGATTACTATAATATATAAGTATGAATTTATTTTTTTAAATTACACTTTAATTTTATGTAAATTCTTTGTAAATTTTATAATTTTTTATTTTTTTGTAGTATAATATAATTAGTATTTGTAATTTTTCTAATTAAATTAAGAAAGAACAAAATATTATTGACTTGAATAAAATAAATGATATAATTAGGAAAAAATAAATTTATTTAAGGAGGTTTTACAAATGGCTGTAAAAGATTATAGAGAAATGTTAATATCTACAATTATTACCTTAGCTAAAAAAGAAGAACATAAAGAAATTACTAGAGCTTTCTTATCAAAATTATCTTTTGATGAATTAAATGAACTAGCTAGCAAATTACAATCTAAGTAGAAAGGTAAAAAAATGATTAACTCTATAGAAAAATAGAAGGGAGTGCTTATTTAAAATGAAAAGCAGCTCCCTTCTGTTATATATTTAGAAAGAGGTTTTAATAATGATTTTTTATATAATTAGTATATTCTTAATTGTCCTAATATTATTCTTTATTTTTTTAGAAATATGTAGTGATATTACTTTTAAAAAAGCTTTTCTTAAGAAAAAGAAAAATAAAGAAGAAGCTTTTAACTCTTTAAAAAAAAGGAATATATTAGATGAATCCATTTATAATAAATATAACCTTAAGGATGCATTTATTATTTCAAAGGACAATTTAACTTTAAAAGGTCATATTATAGAGCCTTTTAAAGAAAGTAATAAATTTATAATATTAGTTCATGGCTACTCTGCAAACTATCATATTCATATGCCTTTTGTTCCTTTATTCATAAAAAAAGGATTTAATATTCTTTTAGTAGATGAACGAAATCATGGAGAAAGTGAAGGTAAATTCCCAAGCTATGGATATTTTGAAAGTGAAGACTTAAATCTTTGGATAGATTTTCTTGAAAAGAAAAAAGGGAAAAAATTATTTTTAGGCCTTCATGGGCAATCTATGGGAGGAGCAACTGTTTTAATCTGTGGAGCTAAAAATCCTAAAGTAAAATTTATAATAGATGACTGCGGTTATTCATCAGCTAAAGCTATTATAAAAGACCAAATTAAAAAAGTTAAAATTATTCCCTTCACTCCTGTTTACTATATTTTAAGAAAAAAAGTAAAAAAACGTTGTAGATTTGATTTAAATGATGTAAATCCTATTAATGATATATTAAATTCAAAGACTCCTATTTTATTTATTCATGGAGAAGCTGATAAATATGTTCCTTGTAGCATGAGTATAGAAATGTTTAATAAACGTAATAACCCAAAAGATAAACTCTTTACAGTAAAAAATGCAGTACACCTTACTGCATATGATATGGAAAAGGAAGAATATGAAAGAATTATTGATGAATTCTTAGAAAACATTCAATAAATGCCAATAATCCCTTAAATATAAGACTTTTCAAATTAAAAGAATATGTTATAATAAAACATGTTCTGGTCCATTGGTCAAGAGGTTAAGACGCCACCCTCTCACGGTGGAATCAGGGGTTCGATTCCCCTATGGACTACCATTAAGTCCTTCAAGCAAGCTATAATGCGAGTTTGAAGGATTTTTCTTTTTGTAAAAATGTTAGCCTTTTAATAAAGTTTACACCATTTTATCAACAAAGTTTTAGATAGATATATATTTCTCTTTGTAAATAGTGCCCTTACAGTATCCATTAAATATTAATCTCTGTATGTCTTTAATACCTACTTTAGTTTATAAGTAAATATAATGTATATGTAAAACTGTAACTAATATATATGCAAGCAGTACTACATTAGTTGCCACTTTAGCTAATTTATAATTTTTTTTAATAAACTTACTCACAAATATTAAAATCATTCCTATTATAAATACTTTAATTATAATTATTACTTTTTGATTACTAACTATACTTTTCATTAATGGATTAGCTTCTTCAAATCCTATATTAAGTAAAAATAATGTACATACTAAATCGTTTATATTGAAAATATATATTAATAATAATTTTAAATTCATATAATCTCACCTCTAATATATTTATATATGCATTTCAACTTTATATACATTGAATTAAAGGATATAAATTAAATATAAATTTAAAGACCAAGAGTTTTTCTCCTGGTCTTATTAATTAATAAAACTTTTTACAAGATTCTAATTTCATACTTTATGCCTGCTTTTTACTGTACAAGTGCCTTTTAGTATTTCAATTTATTTTTTTAATTACCACCATTTAGTATTTCTAAATTCTTTATTTTTAACCTTTAATAATAACTTATTTAAAAGGACTAATATACCTAATCCAATTAGGCTATATATTAACCCTATAGCCATTATTCCCATTAATATGTAAAAACTAAATGATATTATATTTTTTATTATAAAACATATTATAATTCCAATAAAACAAATTATAGATAATGCAGTAAGTATATTAAATCCTATTTTATATACTCTTTCTAGTATTGATTTTTCTTCAAACCTCATTTTTTTCCACTTCAATATGCTATATATTACTGCTATTACAATTAATATACTTATTATAGGCAAAAGTATCTTAGCAACTTCTAATATTCCTACAAATAATATTGCTAAAACCCCTATTATAAACAAAGAAAAATATATTCCTAATCCTACAATAAAAGCAATTATCCCCATTTATTTTCCCCCACTTTATTATAATATTATTTGATATTTTTTCCACAATAAGGACATGGTATTTTACTTTCTTTTTCTAATGTAGAACTTTCTATATATATTGGTTTTCCGCAATTTTTACAAGAAATTTCTTTATAATCATCTTCCATTTCTTCTAATTCTTCAATAGAAACTTCTTCAAATAGTTCATCTTGAAGGTCTACTATATCATCATCAATACAATTTAGCTTATCAGCAAGAACTGCTTGATTTGTCATAAGTTCTTCAACCTTTTTACTTAATGATGATAGTATATTTTCTATATTTTCAAAAAGGTTTTTATACTCTTTATCCTCTATTTTTGATATGCTGTTTTGTAAATTTTTAATATTTTCTTTTATTTCTTTCACTATATAACACATCCTTTATAGAAAAAAATTGCCAAGTTAAAAGGACTTAGCAATTTTTAAAATAATTAATATTAAACTCTTTCCATATATTCGCCAGTTCTTGTATCTATTCTTATAGTATCTCCTTCATTAACGAACATTGGAACGTTAACTACTGCACCAGTTTCAACTGTAGCTGGCTTTAATGCATTTGTAGCTGTATTTCCTTTAACACCTGGTTCACAGTGAGTTATTTGTAATTCAACGAAGTTTGGAGCTTCAACTGAGAATGCTTCTCCTTTATAGAACTTAATAATTGCAAACATATTTTCCTTTAAGAACTTTATAGCATCTTCAACCTTTTCATAGTTTAATGGAATTTGTTCATAAGTTTCTTGATCCATGAAGTAGTATAATTCTCCATCTGAATAAAGATATTGCATTTCCTTTCTTTCTATTACAGCTTCTTGGAACTTAGCTGTTGGGTTGAATGTTGTATCTGTAACTCCTCCAGAAATAACATTTCTTAACTTAGTTCTTACAAAGGCAGCTCCTTTACCTGGTTTTACGTGAAGGAAGTCGATTACTGTATATACATTTCCTTCATGTTCAAAAGTAGTTCCTTTTCTTAAATCTCCTGCTGATATCATTTAATTATTCCTCCAAAATTTATAAGTTTTATAAAATATCTCTTTTATAGATATTTTTTATTGTTTATTTTAAACTACAACAATTTTATTGTATCAGATGAATACTAAAAAATCAAATAATAAAATTTAATATTACTTATTTCTATTTATTTTGCATATTGAAGTTTAAAAACACCACTAATATTATTTTCTTCTAATTTTATATTATAGTCTATTATTTTAAAATTATTTAACTTGCTTATTGTTTCTATAAATTCATTTTTATTTTCAACTATTTTTATATTTACCTCATAATTTTCCACCTTATCATCTATACTCATTAAATTTATTGAAGGATTTTTTTCAAAATCATTTAATATATCAATTATAGTAATTAAATTTTCTTCATTAATTTGTTCTTTTTCTTCTATTTCTTCTTTAGTTGTAACCTTTTTTTCTTTATTATAAATTACAAAACATTCTAAAACTATTATTATTAAAAATGCCATAGCTAAAATTTTCTTTTTCATTTTTATTCCTTTTGAACTCTTATATTATATCCTCCATCTTCTATTTTTTCAAAAAACATTATTTTTAATTCATTATCTTTATTTATTTCATTAAGTATATTTTTATTATCTATTTTAAAGTTTCCTACATTTCCTTTTATATCACCTGTTATACCTTTATCATAAATTTGAAGCCATGAAACTATATTTTTAATTTCATTTTCATATTCATTTGCTTTAACTTCTTCTACAATAATCTCCTTATCTTCACTTAATAAAGCCTTTATTGTAAATGGAAATAATATAAGAACTAAAACTAAAAGAAGTTTTATCCCCTTATTATCTTCACTTTCTTTTTCTAAATTTTTTTTAGTAAAATATTCATAAGGTAAAAAATCTTTTGTTGAGAATATCACTTTCTTTTACCTCCTCTTTAATTACATAATATTTATTATTTTTATTAAGAATTTTTAAATCTATATTTTTTCCTATGTATATTATTTCTTCCTTATTAAGTTCTATTATTTTATCATTTATAAAATTAATATTTTCTCCTATATATGAACTTATAATAATATTTTCTTCACAGGTTAAAAGATAATAAGTTTTAAAAATATAAATAAGTGCTGTCCATGTTGGCTTTTTTATAATTTTTTTTAATTTATCTTTTATGATAAATTGTATTGGTATTACTTTAATATTTTTTGCCTGTCTACATAACTTATTTACTCTATTTCCAGCTTTAATAACATATATTATTGCTTTTTTTCTAACTATAATAGTATGAAATAAATAATCTTCATCTTCTCCAAAGGATTCAGCTATAAACTTGTTAACTTTTTCATAGTTTTCTTTCTCTTTTAAGTAAAATGTTTTTATAAATAATTCTTCATTTATAATTATTATATTTCTATTTTTATAATTAATTTTTAAATCATCATAAATAGAAAATTCTTTTTCCTTTATTATAAATTCATCTTTATTTAATAGAATATTTTTATAAATAAAACCCCCTCCTATATTGAAAAATAAGGATACAAAATATAATTTTCATCTTCTTTTTTATAATTTAACTTCATTTTGTATTCATTATTATTATTAGAAATTAAATAAAAACAATTTTCCTCTTCATTAAATGAAAGTTTAAAAGCTGTTGTAACTTTCTTTTCTTTCTTTTCATTTATTACATATTTTATTTCATCTTGTTTTATATTTAAATTTGTTATAAGCTCATCAATATTTTTAAAATAATTTATATTATCAACTACCTTTTTTTCTATTTTTATATTATCTATATTATTAGATATAATATTAAACATAGAATCTATAATAAGAAATATTAATAAGAAGTAAAAAATTGTAGTTATTAATATAAATCCTTTCTTTTTATAAGCATACAATATATTCTTCACCTTCTTTTATTATCTTTATATAAAGTAAATTTTCTTTTTTATATACATAAAAATTATTTATATCCTTTATAATAGTCTGGTTTCCCTTTTTAATAGAAACATTATTAAAATATTGTTCACTATATGCTACTATTAAATTATTGTCTTTTTTATAAATTGATTGTACCCAATAAAAATCTCTAAACTTTTGATATATTAATAAAGAATTTTTCTTATTTTCCTTAAAAATAACTCTAGAGTCCATAACTATATCTTTTATTGCAACAATTCCATTTTCTATAGAATTTATATTACTATCTTTATTAATATTTTTATTAAAACTTTTATATGAAACTATAAAGATATCCGAAAGAATTAAAATAATAGTTAATGATACAGCTAAATAAATAATTAGCTCTATTAAGGAAAATCCTTTTTTCTTATTTTTAATATACATAATCCATCCATTTATCCTTTAACATAATATGCTCTATTTTCTTTATATCCCCATTTATCTTTATATTAATTTCTATTTTTATTTTCATAAATGTACTTTCTTCTTCAATAATATTAACTTTTATAAAATTATTTTCTTCTAAAGTTTCATCCATATTAAATATATTTTTTTCTAACATTTTTTCTAAAAAATCTTCTGAATAATGGATTTTTATTCCTTCTGTTTGTAATTTATCTTTTATTTCTTCATAGCTATTATTATATTTTAACTCCTTTGAAACAGCTTCTAATGATTCCTTAGCCTTAAAAAGTTTATATCTTTTTGAAGATAATAATTCAGCTTTACTTATTACCCCTGGCAAAACTGATAAAAGTAAAACTACTATTGAAAGAGATATAATAGCTTCTATTAAAAAACTTCCTTTTTTTCTTTTCAAAATTACTCCTCTATAATATTTACTAAAAATGTAATTGGTGTTGTTGAAATTTTATATCTTTTATTGTTTTTATTTTTTAAATGAATACTTTTAGATTGAATATTTCCATTACTTTCTATATTAAATCTAATTATTAATGGATACTTTTTATTTTTTTCATCTATTTCCATAACTTTATCATATTCTCTTTTTCTTATATTAATATTTCCTGTTTCAAATAATATTTCTTGAGTATTTTCCCTTTCAACTATAACAAACCTACCAGAAACATTATTATTTATGCAATAAGTTCTTCCATAGCTTATAGTATCTTCTATTTCATATAAAAATTCCTTTGTCTTTATATTATTTTTAGCTTCTAAAAAACTATTTAAACTCATAACACTAAAAGATGAAATAAAAAGAATAATGCTTAATGTAACTATAAGTTCAACTAATGTAAATCCTTTTTTCATAATTAACCTACTTTATATAAAATATCTATTAATGGCAATAAAAAATACCCTATAAATGAAGTTATAATAAGTGCCATAAAAAGAAGCATTATTGGTTGAAAAAATACTAAGTTTTTCTCTATATTTTTATAAGTGTTTTTCTCTAAACTTTTTTCAAGGACATATAATCTTTCCTCCATTGAACCACTATCTTCTCCAAGCTTTATCATTGATAATGAATATTTAGATATAAACTTGCAATTTTTTAAAGAATCATTAAGTTCTTTTCCATTAAAAATATCCTTTTTTACTCTTTCTAAATCATTTTTAAAAATTCCAAATTCTAAAGAACTAGTGCATAAATCTAGTCCATAATTTAAAGATACTCCACTTTCTGTAATTACTGATAACATTAATATAAATATATATTCTATTACTTGTCTTATAATTTTAAACTTCATGAAAGTATTAAAAATATTTATTTTACTTTTTATCATTTGAACTATAATAATTCCTGCTACTAAAAAGCAAAAACAAAATATTAAAGATATAAAAATATGTTCTTTTACATACTTTTGGAATAAATAAATATTGGTTATTCTTTTAGGTATTTCATTACCTAAATGACTTAAAGAATTATAAAATATTGGTAAAATAATAAATACTAATGCAAACATTAATATTATAAGAGCAAATAATATAATAATAGGATAAGCTAACGAATCCTTAATTTTTTTTATTATTTCATATCTCTTTTTATAATAATTACCTAAAGCTTCTAATACCTTGTGAATTTTACCACTATTTTCTCCTAATCCTATAATACTTAAGAAAAATTCAGGATAAAGTTCTTTGCAATGAGAAAAAGCCTCTTTAATTGTTTCTCCCTTAGAAATATAAAACTCTATATTTTTTATACTATTTTTATATGATATATCTAAGGGAATATCTTCTAGAAGAGTTACTGCCATTGAAATATCTATACCATCTTTATATAGTGAGCTTAAATTTTCACATATAATACTTAAACTTTTATAGTTTTTCTTCATTTAATTCTTCTCCTTCTAAAAAGTCTAAGTAATCATAATAATCTATCTTTCCCTTTTCAAGAAGTTTTTCTAATATTTCTATCATTTGATAATTAGATAAAATATTTGTATCTTCATGTATAGATAAAAATTTTTCATGCTCATCTTTTCCTATATAATATACTGCTGATACTAATGCTCTTCCTATATAACCAGAATTATTGCATTTACTACATCCACATTTTTTATATAACTTATATTTTCTTTTACTATATTCTTCAATTTCTTTTTTACAATCTTCACATAATATTTTTATAAGTCTTTGAGAAATTATTCCTACTAATGCAGCTTTAATTAAATATCCCTTACAGCCCATTTCTTCAAGTCTTAAAATAACTTCTCTAGGAGATTTAGTATGAATAGTTGAATATACCTTATGACCAGTTATTGCTGCTCTAACAGCCATTTTAGCTGTTATTTCATCTCTTATTTCTCCTACCATAATTACATCGGGGTCTTGTCTTAGTATACTTCTTAAACCAGATTCAAAGGTTATTCCAATCTTTTCATTTAAGTTTATTTGGTTTAATCCATCCATAGATACTTCAATTGGGTCTTCTAAAGTTTCAATATTTATATTTTCATTTTTTATTTTATTTAAAATAGAATATAATGTTGTAGATTTACCACTACCTGTTGGTCCATTAACAATAACAAGACCATTTTTTAACTTTACTATTTTATTTATTATGTTTTGTTGCTCTTTTGAAAAGTTTAACTCCTCTAAAGAAGATAAATATTTATCGTTGTAGAGTATTCTTATTACTATTTTTTCCCCTTTTACTACTGGTATTGTAGATACTCTACAATTATAGGTTTTATTGTTATATTTTATAAAAAGTTTTCCATCTTGAGGTCTTCTTTTCTCTGTTATATCTAAGTTAGCCTTTACTTTTAACCTTGAAGCTATTTTTAAATATTCTTTAAATTTAATTTTTCTAATTAATATAAGCTCTCCATTTATTCTAAATCTTATATTTACAGTCTCTTTAATAGGTTCAAAATGTATATCTGAAGCTTTATCTTTAATAGCATCTTTAAATATATCTTCTTCTAAAGTATCCTCTTTAAAATCAAGAATTAAATTCATCATATTATTTAAATCACTTTCTTGAACCTTTATATACTTAACTTTTTTACTAAAAAGAAAATTTAAAAAATCATCATCTTCTTGTTCTTCTTTACTTGTAGCAATGTATATTACGCCTTCTTTTTCTTTAATAGGAAGAATATTTAACCTTTTAGCTTCTGATAATGAAATTTTTCTTGCTAGGTTTATATCAATATCTTCAATTAAATTACCCATAAATTCTTATTACCCACCTTTAATTTAAATATTTAGCTTTGTTAAATTTAACCTTTTACTTAATTACTTTTTAAATTATTGACTTAAATTTTAAATTTTATACATTTATTTGATTTTATTTTTCATATTGATATAATAAGTATTAGATTTTACTTTTTACTAGGAGGATTTATGTTAACTATTAATTTTTATTGCTGTATAAAAAATTCTATTTTAGGAACTTTTATTATTTTAATGATTTTACTTTTAAAGAAATCTTTATTTAAAAAATTTTCAAATAGATTCAATTACTTTATATGGATTCCATTATTAGTATGTATTATGTTCCCAATAAAAATTAATATTTCAGAAACTTATATTACAAAATCTATACCTAATTTAAAATCCTTTGATTTAAATTTGCCAGTTACTAATTTTCATAAAGAATATAATTTTTTCAATAGTTTTTCATATTACAAAAATATACTACTTTATATATATATAGGAACATCTATTCTTATTTTCTTATACTATATTTTTAAATTTGTATATGACAGAAAAGAACTTAATATCTATTCTTATAAAGTAAAAAATGAACATATTAATAAAATTTATAATAAAGTAGCTGATGAATTAAATATAAAAAAAAGACTTCCTTTAAGAGTCTCTGATTGTATATCTACTCCTATTAATGTAGGTGTAATATATTCTAATATTATAATTCCAAATATTAATTATTCTGATAAAGAGCTTGAATTAATTTTTAGACATGAATTTATCCATGGAAAAAGACATGACTTTTTCACAAAAACTTTTACTCAATTAGTAGTATCTTTTAATTGGTTTAATCCTCTATTTTATGTTATGAAAAAGGATATTTTAAATTTTTGTGAACTATCCTGTGATGAAGCTGTAATGAAACTTTCCTCTGAAAAAGATATGAAAACTTATGGACATATGTTAATAAAAACAAGTGGTAATATGTATAAAAGAGATGATTCTTTATTATCTACATTAAGTAATTCTTCTCTTATAAAAACTAGAATATACTCTATTGCAGATGAAAATGAAAAATTATCTGGAAATATTTTTCTTTTTATATTTTCTATATTAATTTTTAATATTTTCCTAATTATTAACATAAATTTTTACTCTATACCAAACATTGTAAATTCTTCTTATCTTAATATTCATGAAAATAGTTATGTTAATAAAAATGATAATATAAATACTGAAGATGGTGAAATTTTAAACTCTTCTTATAAATATGAAGATTATGTCTTTAGTTATATATGTGACCTTTTACAAAATAAAGATATTAATAGTTTAAAGGATTTTTTTAATGAAAATAATATTAGTTATACTATTGAAAATAATTCTCTTATTGTTAATAATGAATATATTTTACTTAAATTAAATCTTTCTAACTTAAACAACTATATTTTATATCAAAAAAAATAGGGTAAAAGGTCCCTATTTTTTAATTTATAATATTTATTCTTCTTCAAAGCCATACATTAACATATATAACTTTCTTGGCTCTATACCTAATAAATCTAATTTATTTAATCCACTTACCTTAATTAAAATTAAGTCATCATGGCTTAAAGCTTTTAAATCTTTAAACATATCTTTAAATTCTTGAAAGCTTATTGTTATATCCTTATTTTGTTCTAAAACCAAATTCCAATATTCTTCTCCTGTAAGATTTTTATATGCTGTAAGGGTTGCATTATTCCATGCATATAATAATTTAGCAAATGGTTGCATTATTTTCTTCTCCTTTATTTATTTAATTTTTCTTCTAATACTTTTATAATAGTTTCTAATACTTTTACTCTTGCATAATATTTTGAATTTCCTTCAATTATAGTCCATGGTGCATAATTTGTTGAAGTTCTTATAAGCATTTCATTTATAGCTTGTAAATACTCATCCCACTTTTCTCTATTTCTCCAATCCTCAGAGGTTATTTTCCATTGTTTTTCTGGATTTTCTTCACGTTCTTTAAATCTTTTTACTTGCTCTTCTTTATCTATATGAATCCAAAATTTTATTATAATTGTTCCTTCATTATATAAATGAGATTCCATATCATTTATTTCTTTATAAGCTCTTTTCCATTCATTTTCTTTAGCTAAATTCTCTACTCTTTCCACTAAAACACGTCCATACCAAGTACGGTCAAATATTCCTATATGACCTCCCTTGGGCATTTTAGTCCAAAATCTCCATAAATAATGATGTTCCTTTTCTATATCATTTGGAGCCGTTGCATAAAACTTATAAAAAGTTATAAATATATAAATTTTACTTTGTTTCCTTCTTCATAAAGCTCTATTTTGAAATAGTAA
>ONGV01000142.1 GCA_900317445.1 uncultured Eubacteriales bacterium
TAAAGGAATGTTTTACTGTGCCCAAGGTGGTGTAACTGTTAAGCCTATTATGCAAAAAAATGTTTCATCTGCTCTTTTAGGTGGAGAGGGGATATTTCAAATGTCATTATCAGGAAAAGGAATTGTAGTTTTAGAATGTGCTGTTCCTGTATGCGAAATTGATGTTATTGAATTAAATAATGAAACTCTTAAGGTTGATGGTAATTTTGCTGTTCTTAGAAGTGGAAATATAAGCTTTACTGTTGAACGTTCTGCTAAGACACTAGTAGGCTCTGCTGTAAGTGGAGAAGGACTTGTTAATGTTTATATGGGTACTGGTAGTGTATGGCTTGCTCCAACAATAAAAATCTATGATACAATAAATATGGTAAGTGCTTATGGAGCTTCTTCCACAGCAAGTCTTAACATGAATACAAGTAGAAGCTAATAAACATAAACAATACAAAGTGAATATATTATTTTGCTTTTCCTTCTTGTTTAGGCTCTAAGTTAATGCAAAGTTAATTCACATTAAAAAAATCTTTATATATATATTAGATAAATTAAATGGAGCTGTTGCACAAAGAATTTCAATCACAATATATAGTTCATTTTATATATTTAAAATGCTATATACTGTGTGGAAATTTTCTTATGCAACAGCTCTATTTAATTTTTTTATACTTTTTTAAAATAAATTGACTTTTTCTTAAAATAGAGTGATAATAACTATATGATATTGATTATCATTATGATATAAGGAGGATTTTCAAATTGTTTTATACAAATGATATATTAAAAATTTTTAACAACTGTTGTGAATTTCCAATAACATTAATAGATTGTAATTACAATGTTATATATACAGAAGGTTTTAAAGAAGATTTTAAACCTATATTTTCAAAATTTGTAGAAGATTCAATATTAACTAACAGTCCTTTTAATGCTACTCCTTTAACTTGGATTTATGAAGACAATATAAGCTATTATATTATTCCTCAAAAAATTGATGAAAAAATTCAATATTTTTTAATAGGTCCTTATAAAACTCAAGTTAATTCCACAAAACACCCTAATGTTCCTTTAATGGATATGAAATGTTTAAAATATCTTTATGATTTGCTTATGAATATAATAAAAGATTACTCTTCAAATAAACTTTCTGCTTTTTCTCCTAATATATCTAGAGTAATAAAGCATGTTGAAGATAATTATTCTGAACCAATTTGTGTTTCATCAATATGTAAAGACTTTAATATGAATAAATGTTATTTCTGTAGATTATTTAAAAAAGAGACAGGCATTACATTTATTCAATATTTAAATAACTTTAAGGTTGAGAAAAGTAAAGAACTATTAAAAAATACAAATCTTTCTCTTTTAGAAATTGCTTTTGAAGTAGGATTTTCAAATCAAAGTTACTTTAGTACAATATTTAAAAAAATTACTGGTACAACCCCTCTTGATTATAGAAATTCCTTTAAAAATTAAAAAAAAGCTAATGAACTTTAAAAATTCATAGTTCATTAGCTTTTTTATTTATTGATAAATAGCTTTTATAGGGTCCATCTTTGAAGCATTTCTAGCAGGAATTATACCAAATATAACTCCAACAAGGACTGATATTGAAGCTGAACCTATAAGAGTTTTTGCAGTTAATACAGCCTTAAAGCCTTCAATAGGAATAAATGTACTTACTACACTTCCTAAAGCATATCCTAAAGCTATACCAATAATTCCTCCAACTCCAGTTACTATTATTGCTTCAAATAAGAATTGGAAAAGTATTGTTCTTGGCTTTGCACCTATTGCTCTTCTTATACCAATTTCTCTTTTTCTTTCAGTTACAGAAACATACATTATGTTCATAACTCCTACTCCACCAACAAATAATGCAATTCCTGTTATTGCAGAGACAAAAGTAGTAAGTGCACCAATCATAGTTGTCATACTTTCTATAGAAGCTGCAATATCCTCAACAATATATTCTCCATCTGAGGAAGAATGTCTTTCTGCTAATAATGACTTAATATTATCTAATATTAAATCTTTATCTTTTTTAGGATCAATAGTTACATTTATCATAGAAATAGGGTCATCACCTTTAATTACTGATTTTAAATTTTCTTGTGATGTAAAGCAGAATCCTGGATAACCAGTCATCATTCCTGATAATTTTTTAGTAACTCCTATTACTTCATAAATATCTCCATCAAATGAAACTCCTTTTCCTAGTGCATCTTTGTTGCTATCAAATAATTTATTTGCTACATCATAGCTAAGCACTATAACATTTTTTTCTCCATCATTAAGCCATCTTCCATATTCAATTTCATAGCTTCTTTTTTCGATTTCATTTGATGTTACTTGTGTTTGATAACTTTTATCAAAAAATGTGACATTTCCACTTTTATATTCATCATATCCACTATATCTGAAAGGTTCTACCTTGGTTACTCCTTCAATTTCTTCTATTTTACTTATATCATCATCAGTAAAGTCTTCTGTTGAATATGAAAAATTACTTTGAAAATATATTACATAATCATTAGCATTTGTCTGTTCCATTGAATTAACTACATAATTTGATAATCCATCTCCAATAGATTTTACAGTTACGGTAGAGCTTATTCCAATTATTATTCCTATCATGGTTAAAAATACTCTTAATTTATGTGCCTTAATGCTATATAAAGACGTTTTTATTAAGTCAACTATAGACATATTATTTTCCCTCCCATATAACACCATCTTTTATTTTTATTACTCTTGTTGCATAGTTTACTAAATCTCCATCATGGGTAACCATAATAATTGTTTTCCCTTGATTATTTAATTCTTTTAATAGGTTCATAATTTGAATTCCTGTTTCACTATCAAGAGCTCCTGTAGGTTCATCTGCAAATATTACATAAGGGTCATTTATTAAAGCCCTTGCAATTGCAACTCTTTGTTGTTGTCCTCCAGATAATTCCTTAGGATGTCTATCTATCTTTTCTTCAAGCCCTACTAAGGTTAAATACTTTAAAACGAGTTCTTCTCTTACCTTTTTACTTACATTTCCTTTATAAAGTAATGGAAGTTCTACATTTTTTCCTATAGTTAAAGAATCTATAAGATGAAATTGTTGAAAAATAAATCCCATATATTTATTTCTAAGTTCTGATTTTTTATTTTCATCTATATGAGTAACCTCTTCATTATTAAATAAATAAACTCCATCATCAAACCTATCTAAAAATCCTAATGAATTCATAAGAGTAGTTTTTCCTGAACCAGATTTACCCATTATCATTAAAAATTCACCTTGTTCAATTTCCATATTTAATGATTTTAATACATGAAGCTTTTCCTTATCTGTTCCATAATACTTATTTATATCTTTAAGTTCAATAAGACTACTCATATTTCATTCCTTCTTTCGTATCTTCTGTAGGATTTGTAACAACTTCTTCTCCTTCTTCTAACCCACTTAAAATCTTAGCATCATCATTTTCTGAATCTTCATATTCAACATTTTGCTTTTTTAAAGCTCCATCTTCTACTTTATAAACAAAAGTTTCACCATTTTCTTCAATTATAGCTTCCTTTGGTATTTTAAGCTCCTTCTCTTCTTCAAAAATAGTTGCTTGAACATGATATCCATCTAAAATATTTTCTTGAGAATCTAATAAAAGAGTTACATCATAGTTTGACAAAGAATTAGCTGAAGTATCCATAGATGATCCAATAGAAGAACTAGTTGATGGTTTTTTGCTTATCTCATCAACCTTTGCCTTTATAGTGCTATTATTTGCTATAACTAATACCTCTGCTTCTTGCTCTTTCTTAAGTTTTTCAACATATTTTTCACTTACACTTCCCTTAATATATAAGTCATTACTACTTATTGAAATAAAGACATTTGTATAATCGTCTTTAGAACCTACTATATCTACCACACCAGAAATATCAGCCTTCACCTCGGTAGACTCATCCTTTTTTAAGTTCTCTATTTTTTTATTACAATCCTTTATAGAATCATTTATTGTATCAAGCTGGTCATTATATGAACTTATTTCTGTTTCTAATGATTGAATTTCACCCTCTAAAGATTGAATTGAAGCCATTGTTATTTCATCTTGAGGATTAGATTTTAAATTTGAAAGGCTATTTTTCTTTTCTGTTAATTTATTATTTGAATCCTTTTTCTTATTTTCTAATCTTTCCTTTTGAGTTTGATAAGTTGATATTTGTCCATTAAAATCCTCAATTTGAGATGTTATTGTATCATTTTTATAAGTAAATAATACATCTCCA
>ONGV01000042.1 GCA_900317445.1 uncultured Eubacteriales bacterium
GGGAGGACATCATGGTCCAGGTGCTCCAGCGGAAAAAGCAAAAGATTTTAAAGGAACAATGAAAAAACTTTTAGGTGAATTAAGTGCCTTTAAAATATCTTTAATTGGAGTAATAATTTTTGCAATTGGAAGTGCAATATTTTCAATAGTAGGTCCAAAGATTTTAGCAAAAGCCACAGATGAGCTTTTTAATGGATTAGTAAGAAAAGTGTCAGGCGATAGTATAGGTATAGATTTTGATAAAATAGCAAAAATACTTTTATTCCTTTTAGGAATTTACATTGTAAGTTTGATATTTTCATTCCTTCAAGGATTTTTAATGAGTAATGTTTCACAAAAAATGTGTTATAACCTAAGAAAAGAATTATGTGAAAAAGTAAATAGAATGCCAATGAAGTATTTTGACACAAAGACACATGGTGAAGTATTATCAAGATTTACTAATGATATTGATACATTAGGACAAAGTTTAAACCAAAGTTTAACTCAGCTTATAACATCTGTAACAACAATAATAGGTACACTTGTAATGATGCTTTCAATAAGCTTTAAAATGACATTAGTAGCATTAGTAATATTACCTATATCAATGATATTTATTTCTACTATTGTTGGAAAGTCACAAAAATACTTTACATCTCAACAAGAATATTTAGGTCATGTAAATGGTCAAGTAGAAGAATTATATGGTGGACATAGTGTTGTTAAAGTGTTTAATGGTGAAGAAAAAGCTATAAAAGAATTTGATAAAGCTAATGGAACATTATATGAATCTGCTTGGAAATCACAATTTTTATCAGGTATGATGATGCCTATAATGCAATTTGTTGGTAACTTAGGATATGTTGGAATAGCAATACTAGGAGGATATCTTGCTATAAATAAAACAATAGGAGTTGGAGATATTCAAGCTTTTATCCAATATGTTAGAAACTTTACTCAACCTATTTCTCAAGTGGCACAAGTAGCTAATATGCTTCAATCTACAGCAGCAGCTTCTGAAAGAGTTTTTGAATTCTTAGATGAAGAAGAAGAGGACCAAGTTGTTGAAAATCCAGTTCATATAGATGGATTAGAGGGAAGTGTAGAATTTAAAAATGT
This sequence comes from uncultured Eubacteriales bacterium, assembly GCA_900317445.1. Taxonomy (GTDB): domain Bacteria; phylum Bacillota; class Clostridia; order Clostridiales; family Clostridiaceae; genus Clostridium. Next base: position 1,102 of record ONGV01000042.1, read on the forward strand.
TCACTTTGGATATAATCCAAATAAGATAATAATAAATGATTTTACAGCAAAGGTTAAGCCAGGACAAAAAGTTGCTATAGTTGGACCAACTGGTGCAGGAAAAACTACTATGATAAAGCTTCTTATGAGATTTTATGATGTAAATAGTGGAGCAATTTTAGTAGATGGTCATAATGTAAAAGACTTTAATAGAACTGAATTAAGAGATATGTTTGGTATGGTTCTTCAAGATACATGGTTATTTAATGGAAGTATAAAAGAAAATATAAGATATGGTAAGCTTGATGCTACTGATGAACAAGTAGTAGAAGCAGCTAAAGCAGCTCATATTGACCACTTTATAAGAACACTTCCAGGTGGATATAATATGGAATTAAATGAAGAAGCAAGTAATGTTTCACAAGGACAAAAGCAATTATTAACAATTGCTCGTGCAATTTTAGCAGACCCTAAGATATTAATTTTAGATGAAGCTACAAGCTCAGTTGATACAAGAACAGAAGTTTTAATTCAAAAAGCTATGGATAATCTTATGAAAGGAAGAACAAGCTTTGTTATAGCACATAGATTATCAACAATAAAAGATGCTGATTTAATACTAGTTATGAAAGATGGAGACATAGTAGAACAAGGAAACCATGAAGAGTTATTAAAGAAAAATGGATTCTATGCAAATCTTTATAACTCACAATTTGAAAAGGCTGTTTAGTTAAAAATTGGCTTGGTTCAAAACTATTAGGTTCCTTATGTTATTCGGTGGTTCCGTCGACAGGCTCCAAGTCACCCCCTTCATAAAATAAGGAACCTAATAGTTTAATAAACAAAGACAATATTTTTAACATAATATGATAAAGTTGAATATAATGATTTTTTATTGTATTTGGCTTTATCATTTTTATATTATTATAGCATGATGTTATTGTGATATTTAAGAAAAAATAAGAGTTTAAAGGTATAAAATTAGCTAAAAGAAATGATAATCAATAGGAATATTTAAGAAAGATATTAATAAAGGATTAAAAGAATAATGAATTATGTTTATATGATAAGGTGTAAAGATGGAAGTCTTTATACTGGGTGGACTAATAATTTAGAGAAGAGATTTAAAAATCATTGTAAGGGAAAGGGGGCGAAGTATACTCGTGGAAGAGGTCCTTTAGAGCTTGTTTATTATGAGGTTTTTGAGGATAAGAGGGAAGCTATGAGAAGAGAATATGAGATAAAGCAATTAAAAAAATCTGAGAAAGAAAAGCTTATAGAAAAATAAGTGACAAAAAATTAATTAATTTCATAAGTAAATAATATGGACAATTATAATTAATATGATAGAATAATTGAATAAAGGCATAAAATATAAAACGAGGAAGGTGATTTAGAAAATAAGAAAATAATAAAAAATAATTAATAAAAGCGCCAGAACTAAAGTTTTTTAGTTGACGAGGATGGGAAGTATCGAATTTTCGGCGGATGTCCCACGGTATCACACTACCGTAAACAGCTGATAAAACTGAAAAGTGATTTTCAGCACAAATTCAGCTTGGTGTAAAGCCTTCATATTAATTTTTAAGTAATTCTAGGACTATTATGCCTTTTATTAAAATCATAAAATATTATGATTAATTTCTGCTAGAATAGAAATTTTAAATGAAGAGAAATTATATATAAAAGGAAGGTTAAAATATGTGTGGAATAGTTGGTTATGTAGGAAAGAATAATGCTAAGGATTTTTTATTAGAAGGTTTATCAAAATTAGAGTATAGAGGATATGATTCAGCAGGAATAGCAGTTGTTAAAAATAAAAAGGTTACTGTTGTTAAACGTAAAGGTCGTCTTGCAAATTTAGAAAAAGACTTATCAGTTATAGATGCAGATGGAAATGTAGGAATAGGTCATACAAGATGGGCCACTCATGGAGAACCTTCAGATGTAAATTCACATCCACATCAAAGCTCTAAAGGAGACATTACTGTTGTTCATAATGGAATAATAGAAAATTATTTAGAACTTAGAGAATGGCTTAAAGGAGAAGGATATAAGTTTTTATCAGAAACAGATACAGAGGTTGTTCCAAATTTAATAGATTATTATTATGATGGAGATTTATTTGAAGCAGTAGTTAAAGCAACTAAAAAAATAGAAGGAAGTTATGCGTTAGGAGTTGTATGTGGAAACGAACCTGACAAATTAATTGCTGTAAGAAAGGATAGTCCATTAATAGTTGGTCTTGGAGAGGATGAATACTTTATAGCATCAGATATTCCAGCTGTTATAAACAAAACAAGAAATATATATCTTTTAGAAGATAAGGAATTTGTTGTAATAACAAAGAATGGTGTAGAAATACGTGATGCTAAAGGTAATAAAATTGATAAAGAAATATACAAGGTAACATGGAATCAAGATGCAGCTGAAAAGGGTGGATTTGATTCATTTATGATGAAAGAAATTCATGAACAACCAAAGGCTATAAAAGAAACTATGCTATCTAAGATATCAATGGACCATGGAATAGTTTTTGATGATTTTAAATTAACAAAGGAAGAATTAGAGGCAATAGATAGAATTTATATAGTTGCTTGTGGAACAGCTTATCATGCAGGATTAATGGGAAAGGTTGTTATAGAAAAGCATGCTAAAATTCCAGTAGAAGTTGACATAGCATCAGAATTTAGATATAGAGACCCATTAATAACAAATAAGTCATTAATAATATCTGTAAGTCAATCAGGAGAAACAGCTGATACTTTAGCAGTTCTTAGGGCAGCAAAAAAAGTTGGAGCAAGAACTTTAGCCGTAACTAATGTTGTAGGAAGTACAATTTCAAGAGAAGCTGACAATGTAATTTATACAATGGCAGGACCAGAAATTGCAGTAGCTTCAACAAAAGCATACACAACTCAAGTTGTAATAATGTATGCAATAGGATTATATTTTGGAGAATTAAGAGGAACATTAGATAAAAACATTGAAGATTTAATAAAAGAAGGATTATTACAAATTCCAGATAAA
>ONGV01000065.1 GCA_900317445.1 uncultured Eubacteriales bacterium
TCTCCTAACATTAATATTATTTATTATATATATACTTAAATTAATAGTGATTTCATTCACAATTTATTAATAAAAATAGTATTTTATAATATATATTTTTTTGAGGTGAATTCTATGAATATAGGAATAGATGCTAGAGGCATTAACCTATATAAAGGCTCTGGAATTGGAACATATACTAAAAATCTTATTTTTAATTTGATAAATAGTAATCTTAAAGATAATTTTAATTTACTTTGGACAGGAAATGAGGATAAAAGTTTTATTAAAAAAAATACATCTCTTACTTATATCTCTGGAAGATATAATTTATTTTATGAAGATTTCTATATACCCTATTGGATAAAAGAAAAAAAATTATCCCTTTATCATCTTCCTCAAAATGGACTTGGTATCCCTTTAGATTCTGATGCAAAAATAGTAACAACAATACATGACTTAATTCCCTATACCATGCCTGAAACAGTTGGAAAAGGTTATTTAAATAAGTTTTTAAAAGAAATGCCTAAAATAATTTCTTCTTCTAGTGGAATAATTACTGTTTCAGAGTATTCTAAAAAAGATATTCTAAAATTTTTCCCTAACTTTCCTTCAGAAAAAATTTATGTTACACCACTTGCTGCAAATGAAAACTTTAAACCACTAGATAAAGATTCTTGCAAAAATGTGATTAATAATTTATTTAAAATAGATTCTCCCTTTATACTTTACTTAGGAGGATTTAGTTCTAGAAAAAATGTTAGAAATTTAATATTAGCCTTTGAGAAAATAATTAAAGATTTGCCTTATAATTATAAATTAGTTTTAGGAGGTGCCCTACAAGATGAAGGAGAGACTTTAAAAAAATTAGTTTCTGATAATAATCTTGAAAAAGATATTATATTTACTGGCTATTTAAAAGATTCCCTTTTACCTATCTTTTATAATGCTGCTGATGTCTTCATCTATCCTTCATACTATGAAGGTTTTGGTCTTCCTCCTTTAGAAGCTATGTGTTGTAAAACTCCTGTTATAACTTCAAATTTAACTTCTATTCCTGAAGTAACAGAGGATTCTGCTTTACTTATTAATCCTTCTAACAAAGATGAGCTTTCTGATGCTATAATAAAAATTTTGAAAAATCCTTCTCTTAAAGAAGACCTTAGAGAAAAAGGCTATTTACAAAGCCTTAAATTTTCATGGAAAAAAACTTGTAAATTAACTTATGATGCTTATTTATCAATTTTAAATGATAATTTATAATTTTTCACCCTTCTTTTTTATTAAGATTTTAAAATAGAAAGAGCTTTTGCTCTTCTGATATTTTTTATCAGTTTTGCAAAAACTCCTTCTATATAAAATACTAACAATTACATTCGCAATTGCATTTATTTTCTTGACAATTTCCATTACAATTTGAGTTATTAGAATTAACTCCTATGCAACTTCCATCATAGCAGCTTACGTTTAGTGGTAAATATTTAACTTGAATATTATCTTTATAAACTTTTAACATATATTTTCTATTTGGACATAAAGGTCCTAATAAAAATTGACCATATTGATCAGTAAAAGTGTGTGTTAATGGACATGGTAATTTGCATCCATCAACTACCTGTAAAAGTTTAACAACAGCATCTGCAACTGGATTTCCATTTGCATCTAATACTGTTCCATGAATAACAGCTCTTCTTTCAACAGGTAATTTTATAACAGCTTCAATCTGTTGATTTTCTCTTGGGCATACTGAACAAACAGCAACTTTTCCGCTCATAACTCTTCCCTCCATTGTGCTTTATACTATAAAATATGACTTTTAAGCTTAAATGTGAACTAAAAAAAATTTCCTGACAATATATATGTCAGGAAATTTTTTACTTATTATTTAAACTCTAAGGTTAATTTAATTTCTTCATTGTATCTATCAACAACAACTTCTACTTTATCTCCAACCTCTTTAGTTTCTTTTATTTTATTAATATCTTCTACTGAAGTAACCTTTTGTCCGTCAAATTTAGTTATTATGTCATTTGCTTTAAGTCCAGCTTTTTCAGCTACAGAACCTTCTGTTACACTAACCACTCCAACACCTTGAGGAATATTCTTTTCTTTAGCTCTTTCTTCATCAATTGAAACTCCAGTTATACCTATTGTTAATATTTTCTTAGATAAAGATTCAATTCTATCTCTTGCATCATTTATAGGAATTGCAAATCCCATACCTTCAATTGAAGCATCTGAAGAACTTGTGCTATTTGATAATTTAGCTGTATTAATACCAATAACTTGACCTTCACTGTTTATTAATGGTCCACCACTATTACCAGAGTTTATGGCTGTATCTGTTTGAATATATTCATAACTTGATTCTGATTCTGATTTTACTGCATTATTTCCATCTGTTGATTCATCTAAGCTTCTATTAACTCCACTTACTATACCTTTTGTACAAGTTTGAGCAAAGTTAGTTCCAAGAGGAGTTCCAATAGCTATTACTTCTTGACCAACATATAATGCATCAGAATCACCAAGTTCTGCTACTCCTGGTACCTTTGTTCCCTCTGCAAGTTTTAACATTGCTATATCTCTCTCTTGATCATAGTTTACTATGTCAGCTTCAACTTCTTGTCCATCACTCATACTTACTGTAACTTTATTTGTTCCACCATTTGCTGTAAGAGCTAATTCAATTACATGATAGTTAGTTAAAATATTTCCATCTTCATTAATTATAAAACCAGAACCAATTCCTTCAACATCTTGAGTATAAAATCTGCTATAAGAAACCTTTCCTGATGCAGTAATTGTTACAACTGCTGGTTTTACTTTATTATAAGCTTCTGCAACAGTTAAGTCGCTAGATTCTTTAACAAAATTTACTGCTGATGGATTTGAAATGGTTGTGTTAGCGGTTTTATTGCTATTTGATGAAAGCATTTTATAAGTAATACTACTTCCTACAATACCTCCTCCTAATGCCATTACTACTCCTAATGCTGCAATAGAAAATACTCTTCCAAGCATTCCTTTTCTCTTTTTCTTATTCTTTTTTGGTGCTTCTACCTTTATGTTTCCATCTTCTCCTATATTAGTTGAAGTTTCAATAAAATTTTCTTCATTTCTATTTTCAAAATCGCTCATTTCTATTACCTCCGATTTATTTATTTCTTAACTTTTTCTATACTTTGAGTATATTATCATTTTGTGACAAATATATGACATAAAAGGAATTTCAATATATTTTTTATTATGACATTTTAAATTAACAAAAAAAGTTGTTATACAAAGATTTTTAATAACAATACATAGTAATTTCCTATATTATTATTTCTTTATATAACAACTTTATTATTTTAATTCTTATTTATTTTCCTGTGCCTTGTCTATTTTTTTTCTTTCTTTTAAAATTTTAGTTAATCCATTAATTATAGATTCTGAATCTGATGCAGATATTAAATCTTTAGAAACTTCAGTTTGATATACTGTAGTAAGTTCTCCATCTCCTAATTTAGTTAAAGATTTACTTTCATTATTGTTTGCAATTATATATAATGGTTTTCCTGATAATAATTCTTTTTCTTGAGAAGCTTCATCATATTCATATAAACTTTTAAATTCACTTTCTATAGCTTTTCTATAACTTGATCTATTTTTTTGTATATCAAATTCTTTTTTAACTTCTTCTGATAAATTATTTTCAAACTTCTTTACTGTAATATCCTTATCTAATTTATCTAAAAGTATAGTAAGACCAAAATAAGTTCCTTTAGATTCAATTTTACTTTTATTATAGGTTTTTTTTATTTTCTTTTTAAATTCCTCAGTTTTTATTTCTTCTTCAGAATAAGGATTTATTAATATCATTGCTGCTACTGAATCTGGATATTCTTTTGCAAAATTAGTCATAATAAGACTTCCATATTCCTCTCCAACAAGTATTAGTTTTCCTGATACCCCAGCCTTTCTTAATAATATCTTTAAATCCATTGCTTGTTCTTTAGGGGTTCTATCTGTTGCTATATCACTAAATCCATAGCCTTTTCTATTATACACAAAGGTTTTTGCATTAAGTTCTTTAGTAATTCTCTCTGAAATTTCATCCCACTGATATAAAGTAGTTCCTATTGCTCCATCAAAAACAACAGTATAGTCTCCACTTCCTTCATATTTATATTCCATTTTATTTCCATTAACCTTAGTATAATCTAAGCTAGAACTAAGCTTTCCATTTCCAATAAAATATGTTATCACTTGAAAAATAAGACCAAATACAAATATTCCAGCAATTAGTATTGAAATTCTTTTTAGCCATCCAACATGTGATATCTTTTTTTTCATATTTACTTTCTTAAATCCATTTGATTCTGGTATTAAATTCATAGTCTTAACTTTCCCCAAGCTTTAAATTTGGTTTTGCATTTAAGTCTAGCTTTGCTATATTGCCTTTTATAAATTCATAATATGCTGCTGAACCTATCATTGCTGCATTGTCAGTACATAATACTTTATCTGGGAAAAGAATTTCTACCCCCTTTTTCTTTCCTTCTTTCATTAACTCTTCTCTAAGAGTTGAATTTGATGCCACTCCACCTGCTATAGCAATTTTATTAATATTTCTTCTTTCACAAGTTAAAAAAACATTTTCCTTAAGTACATCAACTACTGCTTTTTGAAATGATGCTGCCACATCTGCCACATTAATTTCTATGTCTTTCATTTTGCATTTATTAATATAATTTAATACAGCTGACTTTACACCACTAAAAGAAAAATCTAATGTGTTATCATGAAACTTTGCTTTTGGAAATTCAATTGCATTTTTATTTCCTTCTTTAGATATTTTATCTATTTTAGGTCCTCCAGGGTATCCAAGACCTATGGCTCTTGCTACTTTATCAAAGGCTTCTCCTACTGCATCATCTCTAGTTTGACCTATAACCTCATATTCTCCATAGTCTTTTACATGAACTATAAAAGTATGTCCTCCTGAAACTACTAATGATACAAAAGGAGGTTTTAAATCCTTATGTTGTATATAATTTGCACATATATGTCCCTCTATATGATTTACACCTACTAATGGTTTTTTTGATGCTAAAGATAATCCCTTTGCATATTGAAGTCCTACAAGAAGTGCTCCTACAAGCCCTGGTCCATAGGTAACCCCTATAGCATCAATTTGTTCTAAAGTCATATTTGCTTCTTCTAAAGCACTTTTTACTACAGCATCTACAACTTCTATGTGCATTCTTGATGCAACTTCTGGTACAACTCCTCCATATTTAGTATGTGTATCAATTTGTGAAGCTATTATATTTGATAAAACTTCTCTTCCATCTTTTACAACTGCTGCTGAAGTTTCATCACAGCTTGATTCTATTGCTAAAATATATTTTTCCATTTTTATATTACCTCATTACTTATTTTTAAAAGTCAATAAATGTATTATACTTTATATAAATTTATCTATCAATTAATTTTACTTGAAGATTTTATTAATTTATTGTATATTAATTTTCAAAGTTCTAATAATATTATAAAGTTATTTATAATTAATAGCAGCTGTTTTATAATAAAATTCATATAATATTAAGTTTTTAAAGGAGTTTTTATTTAATGTGTTCATATGCAAAAGTTATAGTTTCTGGCTCTCCAATAACTAAATCTAATTTTAAACTACATAACTTAAAAGGAAGAGCTATTTTACCAAGTGAATCGGGAAAATATCATGATAGATATGCTATATATGAGCAAGAAATTGCCTATATTGCTCGTCTTCAAAATCCAAATGTGGTTTTAGAAGAAAGCTTAATTGCAATATTAAAGGTTTATTATAAAAGCGAAAAACGTCATCCTGATACAATAAATATTACAAAAAGTATTTTTGATGGTATAGAAAAAAGTGGTCTAATAGTTAATGATGCTCAAATAAGAAGAATAATTACAGAGGAATATTATGACAAAGAAAACCCTAGATTTGAATTAGAGCTTTTTGGAGAAAGTGAATATTTTTTAGATTATTCTGTTTCTAAACTAACAACTCCAATAAATAAAAAAGTTTATTCACCAATAAAAAAAAGAATAACTTTAAAAACCGAAAAAGAAATTTCTTGCACTAATAATTCAAACAAAAAGATATGTAGTGTCTGCAATAAAATTATAATAGGAAATGACTGTATAAGTGCTGATAGTGGCAAAACTTTAATATGTAATTCTTGCTTTAAAAAGTTATTTTAAAAGGAGATAATTTTATGTTTATTTTTATAGGAGATAGTCTTACCTTTGGATATGGTGTTCATAAAAATGAAGGTTGGGTTTATAAAATTTCCGAAAACACTTCTTTAAATGTTATTAATAAAGGAATTAATGGAGATACCACCCCTTTAATGCTTAATAGATTTTTTAATGATGTAATTTCTAAAAAACCTAATAGTATTTTTATAATGGGTGGTACCAATGATTTATTATGTGGACGCTCTGTCTCTTCAATTGTTGATAATATAGAAGAAATGATTAAGGATTCTATTGCCATTAATTCTAATGTTTATATAGGAATTCCTCCTTGTATAATTTCTGAAATGGCAAATAGATTATTTATGCCTTCTAATTTATATGATTATTGTGAAAAAAATCTTCCAATACTAAGAAATAAGTTAATAAAACTATGTGATTTTTATTCTATTAAATACATAGATTTTTATTCTTTATCTGTTAATAACATAAATAATAATATTTATATTGATGGAGTTCATTTAAATTCCTTTGGAAATAATCTTATGTTTAAAGAAGCTATTAAAACTATTTTTTAAATAGTTTCTTTTATATAAGAAACAGCTACCTTTCCTGCATCTATTCCATCTATATCGCTTTTTCCTAAAGCTTCCATTCCATATATTAAATTACCACAAGCAAAAATACCATCAATACTAGTTTTAAAGTTTGATACTTTTAAACTTTTTGTTACATTATCAAACTCAAAATCTTTTTTTGATATATATTCAAGTTCTGGAAAATGATTTACTGATAATATTAAAGAGTCACAGGCAACTATAGTCCATTCATCTATATCTTTAGTATAGATTCTTACTCCTTCAATTCTTTTATCTCCCATTATTTCTTTAATTTCTCCACCTATCATAATAGGTATTTTTAAATCTTCTATTATTTTTTTGTCTTCTTCATTAAAAGTAAATTTATTATTTTTTTGAATAATAAGTGCTCTAATTTTAGCACCTTCAATTAAAAATCGTTTTGCTACTATAAGATCCCATCTATTTCTAACTATTATTACAGGCTCTTTTCCTGGTAAATATCCCTCAAAATTTATAATTCTATGAGAATCTTCTATTGTAAAGATACCTAAAACATCTTCATTTTCTACATCTGCATTTCCATCAAAGGATTCTCTACATCCTGTTGCAAGTATTATAGTTTCACCATAAACTTCTTGAACTCCCTCTTTAGGATTTACGTAAGTAACAACCTTTTCTTTAGATAAATTAAGAACTTGTGTATCAAGTTTTATTTCTGCTTTATAATCATTTAATTTTCTATAAATTAAATTTATATATTCTGGTCCTGTAATTTCTGTTTTTAATCTTTTATTTCCAAAACCATTATGAATACATTGTCTTAACAACCCTCCTAAAGAACCTTCTCTCTCTATAATCATAACCTTTTTTATTCCATCTTCTAATGCAACTGTGGCAGAAGTCATTCCAGAAACTCCACCACCAATTACTATTAAATCATATTTTTGCATAAA
>ONGV01000125.1 GCA_900317445.1 uncultured Eubacteriales bacterium
CCAGTAAAACATTGGAAGAATAATCATAATTAAAAGAATTAATGAAATAATATTTTTAATAATTACATTAAGTTTAAATTTTATTGTTTTAGTTAATATAGCAGCAATCATGCCAAAAAGAAATGATACAAGCCTTGTATCAAAACCATAATAAGCACGAGAAGGATCATTTCCAGGTGTATATATAAAAAACATAGAAATGATAGAATATATTGATAAAATTAAAAATAAAAGACTCCAAGAGCCAGACTTTTTATTTTTAAAAAGTGGATAAATTAATAAATAAAATGCTAAATAAAATTGCATTTCTAGTGATAATGCCCAAATATGAGTAATTGGTTTTAAAAATCCAAAGCTTTCAAAGTAAGATTCACCAGTTATAATTTGTGCTATATTATTAAACCCTAAAATACTTCCTATTGCCTGCAATCTTAGAGACTTCAAAAATTGAGGATAAAAAGCAGCCATAATTATTACTATAATTATTACCATAAATACTAATGGTGGAAGTAACTTTTTAAATCTTTTTAATAGTTGAGCAACAGGTGAAGGTTTTCTTTTTTTATCACTAAAAGATATTGTTTTTCTCATAGTTAGATATCCTGTCATTACAAAAAATATAACAACACCAAGAAATCCCCCAGGAACAACATTTGGCATTAAATGATAAAATATAATTCCTAATAAAGCAAGAGCACGTAAACCATCATAAGAAGAAATATGATTTTTAAAATTTGTTCTATTCATATAAAATAACCCCGTTTTCAACATAAATTTCTGAAAATTATAGCATAATACAAAAATATAATCAATAATATTGAAACTTTTTTAAATTTTTAACACACTTATATAATAAAGGTGATGAATTTATTTTTTAATCTAATTTTAATCTTTCTTATATTTTAGATTAATTTTCCAGGATTATTATATAGCCATAGTAAAGATATGGAGAGTGATTTATATGGAAAGAATAGAAATGGTAGAAAAATTAATGAGCAAAGCTAATGTAAGTTATGAAGAAGCACAGCAAGCATTAGAAAAAAATAATTGGGACCTTCTTGATGCAATGGTTTATTTAGAAAGACAAGGAAAAGTAAAAACATCTCAAGAAAATAAATCTATAGTGTTAACAAAAGAAAGTTCAGAAGATAAGAAAGAAAAGAAACAAGGAGGAGTAGGTGCAATGTTTGGAAGAGTTTGTAGATTTGTAAAAAATCTTATTAAAAAAGGAAATGAAAATTATTTTGAAATAAATAAGGAAGGAGAAAAGCCAATAAAAATATCTTTAACAATATCTACATTATTACTTATAATTGCATTTTGGCCTGTTGTTGTATTACTTGTAGTTGGATTATTTTTAGGATATAAATATTCTTTAACAGGTCTGTATATAAAATGTGATACAGTAAATGATATTTTAGGAAAAGCATCATCTTCTGCAGAAGATATAAAAAATGATTTCAATAAAGAATATAGAAATTGCTAATTATATGCAGAATTTTGATAGGATTAATTGGATTAGAGGTTTTGAATTGTGAGATTCAGGACCTCTAATTTGGTATTTAGGTTATTTTTATATGATGATATAATTTAAATTAGATAATATAAATTTCCTAAGGAAATATGTATAAAGATGGAGGAGATTTATGGAGAAAATTGAAATGGTGGAAAAACTGAAAAGTAAAGCTAGCATAAGTTATGAGGATGCCAAAGTAGCATTAGAGCAAGTAAATTGGGATATACTTGATGCTGTTGTGTATTTAGAGAGAAATGGAAAAATAGAAAAGCCTTCTGTAAGTACATATTTTACTAATGAATATGAGGAAACTCCTAAAGAAAATTTAAATCAAATAATAGAAAGTAAGGAAAAGAAAAAAGAAAAATTTTCTGAAAGTTTTTTTGAAACAATATGCAGAATTATAGATAAAGGAAATACAATCTTATTTGTAATAAGAAAGAATAATAAAGTAGTATTAAAGCTTCCAATAACAGTAATAGTATTATTGATTTTATTTACTTTTTCCACAATTATACTTTTATTAATAGTAGGTTTATTCTTTGAAATGGAGTTTTCATTAGAAGGATATAATATGGAAAATAGTGAGATTAATAAGTATTTAAAGAGTATTTCTAAATATATTATAAAAATAAAGAATGATTTTAAGAGGGATAAGGGAAATGGTTAGGATTTTAATTGTTGAGGATGAAGAAAAAATTGCAAGATTTACAGAACTTGAATTAGTTCATGAAGGGTATGAAGTAGTAAAAGCTGATAATGGAAGAGATGGTCTTGAAATAGCTGAAAAAGGTGATATAGATTTAATTCTTCTTGATATAATGCTTCCACAAATTAATGGACTTGAGGTACTTAGAAGGTTAAGAAAAACTTCGGACATACCTGTAATAATGTTAACAGCTAGGGATGCTGTTATGGATAAAGTATCTGGGCTTGATGCAGGAGCAGATGATTATATTACGAAACCTTTTGCAATAGAAGAATTACTTGCAAGAATAAGAACAGCTTTAAAAAAGAGAACTATTATTGAGAAAAAACAAAATTTAGATATTCTTACTTATAAATTATTATCTTTAGATAAAGGAAGACATGAAGTAACTTATGATGGCAATATAGTAGAACTTACCCACAGAGAATTTAGTCTTCTTCAAGTTTTACTAGAAAATAAAAATATAGTTCTTACAAGGGATATATTAATGGAAAAGGTCTGTGGATATGATTATATAGGAGAAACCAATGTGATAGATGTTTATATAAGATATTTAAGAACAAAAATAGATGATAAATTTAAAACAAAGATAATCTCAACTGTACGTGGTGTGGGATATGTTATAAAGGATGAGTAAGAAAAAGCAAAATAAAAAAGTAACATCTATTGCTATAAAACTTAATTCTCTATTTGTAAGTAAGATATTTTCTAAATTTTTGTTATTTGATATATTTTTATTAATTATTGTTATTTGTTATTGGTGTATTCAGGGCGAAATTAATTACTATGGAGAATTTGTACCTAATATAAAAAGGGCTATTAAATTTTTTCCTATAGAAAGTGCAACCTATACTGTAACTTGGGTTAATGGAAAAACCATGGTGAAAGATGCTAGTAGTTTTTTATTAGCAATTAAAAAGATTCTTTTACCAACATTAATTTTTCAAGGAATTTTAATATTAAAAGAAATAGTTTTTGGAACATCAAAAATTAGAAGAATTTTAAAACCTCTTGATGAAATAGCAGAAACTGCAAGTAGGTTAAGTAATATGACTTTTGATGAAGATAAGGTTCAAAATCTTGAAGAGGCAATTTCTAAAATTAGTCCAACAACATCAAATGAAAAAATTCATACAGGAGATAGTGAACTTCAAGGGTTAGAGGAGTCAATAAATAATCTTTTAGATAGAATGAGGGAATCTTATAGGCAACAAGCAAGGTTTGTTTCTGATGCATCTCATGAGCTTAGAACTCCTATTTCAGTAATTCAAGGATATGCTAATATGCTTGATAGGTGGGGAAAGGAAGATGAAAAAATACTAAATGAATCAATTGCAGCAATAAAAAGTGAATCTGAAAATATGAAAAATTTAGTAGAGCAACTTTTATTTTTAGCTAGAGGAATAAATGGAAAAACTCAACTTAATTGCAAGGAATTCTTTCTTAATGATATGATGAATGAAGTATTTGAAGAATCAAAAATGATAGATGAAAATCATATATATGAATATGAGGAAAATGAAAAAATAAAAATTTATGGAGATGAAGGTCTTCTTAAACAAACTGCAAGAATACTTATAGAAAATGCAGTTAAATATACAGATAAAGGTGAAGTAATAAAATTTAAAATAGGAAAAAATGAAAAAGAAGAGGTTTATTTTTATATTCAAGATAGTGGTATTGGAATGAATGAAAAAGATGTTTCTCACATATTTGAGAGATTTTTCAGAGCAGATACAGCAAGGGATAGAAAGACTGGAGGAACAGGTCTTGGGCTTTCTATTGCAAAATGGATAATAGATAAACATGGTGGATATTTTGGAGTATTAAGCAGAGAAGGAATAGGAACTAGAATAACAGTTTTTCTTCCACAAAATAATTCACATTAGAAATAAAAATAGTGAAATAATACAAATATGAGGTGATAAAAAATGAATGAAAGATATGATATAGCAATAATAGGAAGTGGACCTGCAGGATTATCTGCTGCATTAAATGCAAGAATAAGAAAGAAAAGCTTTATAGTTTTTGGTAGTAAAAATCTTAGCACTAAACTTGAAAAAGCAGAAAAAATCAATAATTATTTAGGTTTTTATAATAGAAGTGGTAAAGAAATTAAAGAAGAATTTGAAAAGCACATAGAAGCTATGGATATAAATATTACTGAAGAAAAGGTAAATAATATATATTCTATGGGTAAGTATTTTTCAATAATGGTAAATGAAAAAATTTATGAAGCAACAACAATAATATTAGCTACAGGAGTTAATTTTGGGAAGCCATTTAAGGGAGAAGAAGAATTTTTAGGTCGTGGAGTAGGATATTGTGCAACCTGTGATGCCCCATTATATAAAGAAAAGGTTGTTACTATAATATCATATAATAAACATGAAGAGAAAGAAGCTAATTTTTTAGCTAGTGTAGCTTCTAAAGTTTATTATGTTCCTATGTATAAAGAAGAGGTTGAAGTAGACCCTTCAATTGAAATTATAAAGGATGTTCCAATTGAAATATGTGGTGATAAAAAAGCAAATAAGCTTATATTAAAAAATTCTGAAATAGAAACAGATGGTATATTTATATTAAGAGATAGTATATCTCCAGGACAATTAGTACCAGGCTTAAAGCTTGATGGAAATCATGTTGAGGTAGATAGAAAAATGCAAACAAATTTAAAAGGATGCTTTGCAGCAGGAGATATAGTAGGAACACCTTATCAATATATAAAAGCTGCTGGAGAGGGTAATATAGCTGCATTATCAGCAGCAGCTTTTATTGATGAAATGAAAAAAGATAAATAAATTTTACTGACATTTTTTCAAAGAAAGTGATACAATTTAAGTATAGCAAACGTGTTGTTTACTAAAAAAGCAAGTGCATTTATGTAAACAACATGTTATTTTTTTGAAAGGAGAAGCATTATGTATAATAAAAATGATATAGTTTTATATGGAAATCAAGGAGTTTGTAAGATTTTTGATATTGTAGAAAAAGAAATAGCAAATGAAGTAAATGAATATTATGTATTAAAGCCAGTAAATGATGTGCATTCTACAGTTTACGTACCAACTCAAAATGAAAAATTAACATCAAAAATGAAGAAAGTATTATCTGTAGAAGAAATTTATGATTTAATTAATGATATGCCAAATGAAAAAGAAATTTGGATTGATGATTTTAATGAAAGAAAAGAAACATATTCTAAAATTTTATATAGTGGAGATAGAAAAGAACTTATAAGATTAATAAAAACATTATACCTACATCAAGAAGAATTAAAGAAAAATAAAAAAAGGTTATATATTGCAGATGAAAGAATTTTAAAAGAAGCTACAAATATACTTCATGAAGAATTTGCATATGTGTTACATATTGAGAAGGATGATGTACTACCTTTCATATCTAAAAAAATAAAATTACAAGAAAAGGTATAATGAAATAGCTAATATATGAAAAGAAATTTACAAAAAGGTTTATAAAATAAACACAGTATAAAGTAAAATTTTTAAAATTTAATACTATATATTGTGCTTAAATTTCTTTTTATTTATTAATTATGCCTTGCTCTGTGATAATGCTACTTATATCTGTAATGGAAGCAAATTTAAAAAACTCATCATAATTAAATTTTTCATTTTCCATAAGAACATAGCTTTTATTAGAGCACTTAATTATAGTTTTTTTAGTGTTTCCATCTTCTAAATCTAAGGTGCTTATATTTCCAGTATCCATATTAACTCCACATACCCCAATAAAAGCCTTATCAAAGGTAAATTCACTTATATATCTATTAGCAGCAGCACCAACTATAGCACCTACTTCTTTATTAAATTCTCCACCAATGGAAATAGTTCTAATGGTAGGATTTTTTCTTAATTCTAAGATAATTTCTAGCATATTACTTACAACAGTTACTTTAATATCCATTTTATTTAATATTTTTGCCATTTCTAAGTTGGTGGTAGAAACATCTAAAAAAATAATATCTCCTTCTTCAATTAAATCAACAGCTCTTAAAGCAGCACTTCGTTTGGCATCAATATTTATATTTTTTCTTTCATCTAAGGGTTTAATATCACTATGATTTCTTTGAATCATAGCACCACCATACACTCTTTTTAAATTACCTCTATTCTCAAGTTCACGTAAATCTTTTCTGATACAGTCTTCTGTTACATTAAAGGCTTGTGAAAGCTCTTTTACTGTAACACGCCCCTTCTTTTCTAATAATTCTATAATTTTTTCATATCTCTCTTCTAAAAACAAAAATTTTCACCTCTCCACTTGTTCTTTGACCTTATTATACCATTAAATTATCAATCTGTATTGTTTTTTATTAATTATTATTGAAAAAGTTATTGCTTTATTCTATAATTTACTTGAAAAAATATAAAAATACAAATTAAATTTATAAGAAAATATTTAAGAAGCAGGTGAAAAAATGATTAAATTAATAGCTACAGATATGGATGGAACATTACTAGATGAAAAAGGAAATTTACCAAAAGATTTTTTTGATGTATTTCATAGATTAAAAGAGAATGGAGTTAAATTTGTTGTGGCTAGTGGACGTCCATATTATACATTATATGAAAATTTTAAACCAATAAGTGATGAGTTATATTACATATGTGATAATGGCTCTTATGTAGCAGAAGAAAATAAAAAACCAAAAGTAAGTGTAATTGATAAAGATAAAATTAGAGAGATAATAAAAGCCTGTGAAAAAATTCCTAACATAACATTAATTTTATGTGGTATTAAAGGTGCATATTATACACACTGTGAAGATAATTTCCTTGAAGAAATAGATAAATACTATATAAAAAAATATGTTGTTGATGATTTAAACAATATTGAAGATGACATTTTTAAAGTCACTATATGTGATTTAAACATTTCAGCAGAAAATTCTTATCCTATTTTAAATGAATTATTTGGGAAAGAATTAAAGGTAGTGGTTTCTGGAAAGCTATGGGTAGATATAAATAATAAAGGTGTAAATAAAGGATATGCCTTAGAAAAAATTCAAAAGGATGAAAATATATCTTTTGAAGAAACTATGGTATTTGGAGATTTTTATAATGATATTGAAATGCTTGAAAAAGCATATTATAGTTTTGTTATGAAAAATGCAAATGAAGATATGAAAAAATATGGTAATTTTATTGCTGAAAGTAATAGTGAAAATGGAGTAATAAAGGCAATAGAAAAATATGTTTTTAAAGCTTAATAATGAATTAAATTTATATATAAAATTTTTTATATTTTATGTTGACTTGAAAATTGCAGATAAAAAATAATAATAAAAACCTTTTTTAAATATAATAAACGATATTAAATAATAAAAAACAATAAAAATAATGAAATCAGGAGAAAATTATGAAAAAAGCAGTTTTTTTTGATATAGATGGAACTATTATAGATTGTTCTTCAGGAATGAGAGAAATATCACCTAAGGTTAAAGAAGCCATTAGAACTTTACAAAATAATGGAGATTATGCTTTTATTTGTAGTGGAAGACCTTATGCATTTTTAAGTAAAGAGATATTAGACTTTGGATTTGATGGTTTTATATTAATGAATGGAGCAGAAATAATAATAAAAAATGAAATTATATATAAAGACCCAATAGATAAAGAGTTTGTAAAAAAGGTAGTAAGTGAATTTGATAAATTTAACATTCAATATACACTAGAAGGTGAATATTACTCATATATGGAAAGTAAATGTAAAGAGTTTTATGAGTTCTTTGAGAGCTTTGGTATATCAACAAAGTTTATGAAAACTAATTATAATATTGATGATATAGATGTTTATAAAATAGAGATGATGTGTATAAATGAAGAAGCAGAAGAGTTTTGCTTGTCTTTAGTAAAAAGTAATCCAGATTATGATTATGCACATAGTATAAATTTAAAATCTTTTGAACTTTATCCAAAGAAAAATACCAAAGCCACAGCCATATTAAAAATTTTAGATATTTTAAATATTAACCTTAAAGATAGTTATGCCTTTGGTGATGGAAGTAATGATATAGAAATGCTATCCACTGTAGGATGTGGAATAGCTATGGGAAATGCTAATGATGAAGTTAAAAAATATGCTAAAAAAATAACTGATACAGTTCATGAAGATGGTGTTGCAGTAGGAATAGAAAAATACATACTTTAAGTTTCCTTTAAAATTATCTATATTTTATATTTTGTAACAATATTTGAATGGTAAAAATAAAATATTATACAAGTATTATATTTTATTAAGAAGAATCTAAAAGACATTCATTAAATAATGATTAACTTATAGATAATAAAATTAGGAGGAGAAAAAATATGTCAATGCCTAAAATTTCAAAATCTGGAGTAGGAAAATGTGATGCAGTTAATGATGTTATTGAATCAGTAGCACTTATGGAAACAGCTTTAAGTCATATTCTTAATGCAGAAGGTGAAAAAATTCAAAAAGCTGTGGGAACTTTAAATAGTGGATATGGAAAACCACAACCAGGATTAGCTTGTTCTACTGAAGAATTAGTTTGTATACATGAATCTGTTGAAAATGTTATTAGAGCTATAACAATATTAGAATCTTTACTTCAAAAGAAGTTAAATGATGCATTAAAGGAAAACTGTCCACCAAGGATGAAACCACATTGTTTTTCAAAATCAGATGATTATGATGAAGAATTTTGTCCACCAGAACCATGTTGTCATAAATAACAATGTTGCTTTGATAAAAAAATAAGTTTTAAGAAAATATAGAGGAGGGTTTGATCTCCTTTTTATAATTATAAAAAGGATGGAGGCCACAAATATATGAATTTGCTTAAAGTTATAAATAAAAAAAATTTTCCTAACTATAATTTTTTTAATTTTGATAATGGAACATATACAAATAAAGATATTATTTTATTAAATAAAGATTTTAATATTATTTATAAAATTGATAGTAATTTTAAAGTTACTTTGTATAAACCAGAAGTAAAAATATATAAAATTTGTTATGATGAAAGTGAAAATTGTTATTGGGCATTGATAGATTTTGATAATAAAATTTATAAACTAAATGAAAATTTTAAAAAAATAGACTGTATTTCCTTAAATTATTACCTAGACTTGTTAAATGAAATTCGTGATATATCTTATTGTAAAAAGTATGATTTGTTTGTTATGACAACAAATAAATGTATATTTAAATTTGATAAAAATGGAGAATGTAAAGAAAAAATTTATGAAAACAAATCATCAAAAGTATATTACTCTTCATATTGTTTTTGTAATTACACATATATTTTATACAATGAAAATAAAAACACATACATTTCTCTTTTAATGAATAGTAAAGAAGTTCATTTATATAAGATTCCATATGCATTTAGTAACTTCTCAATTGTTTATATTGAAAAAGATAAAGAAAATGAAGGGGAAATAATAACTCTTATTGCAAAAGATGATAAATCTAATGAAACCTGTTTAATTTAATTATGTCCCAATTATAATAACTCACCTATGCCATATTTTAAAGATAATTTGGATAATGAAGATATGATAGGTTCTATTATATTAGTTGAAAACTCTTTAGCTCATATATTAGATTTAGAAAGTGAAAAGTTAAAAAAAGGTATAAATTTAGCAAGTACAATAGAAGAAATGTTAAAGCTAAATGAAAATTTGACTGAAACAATTATAAATATAACACAACTAGAATATTTATTAACCACTAGATTAAAATCATTGAAAAATCCTAAATAAAATAATTATAAATATAAAAAAGAATTGATGATAATAATATTTTTTATCAACAATTCTTTTTTTTATTCTATAAATTCACCATTTGAATTAGTTCTTGCTACTTCGTAAAAGGCTTGTAGTCTAATGAAATGAGCTATAACACTTAATAGATAAGAATCAGCAATTTGAATATATAAAGATATATGAAAATTATTATTGTTTTTTAAATTTCTTAAAGATTTTTCATTAACTCTATCTATTGCAACAATCCATAAAAGTACATATCCAATAAAAATAAGTTCTTGTCCAATTAGTGTAATTTCATCAGGGGATTTCCTAGTATAATTAATTTCCAAAGATTCTAAAATATCAATATCAGCTCCATTAAAAAATTCTAAGTAGCCAAAGATTATAAAAACAATTCCTAATTGTTCAGTTTGAGCGAGACTTATATCTAAATTTTTAATATATTCTTTAAATCCATTTAATGAATCCCTTATTGAATTTTCCATAAAATATCCTTTGAAAGAATTTATTAATATTATATGATGAAAATCTAGAATGTTGTAAAATGTTATTTAAGAGGTGAAAAAGATGTTTTTTATTATGAGTATAACTGATGGACAGAAAAAGATAAATTTTATTCAAACTGTTATATGCAAGTGTTGTGGTAAATATAGTAGATATGAAGTGTTTATGACTTATACTTGTTTAAGTTTATTTTTCATTCCAACATTTAAATGGAATAAACACTATTATGTGAAAACTTCTTGTTGTAATTCAATATACGAAATATCAAAGGAACTTGGTGAAGGTATAGCTAAGGGGGAAAAGTTAGAGATAAAAGAATCTGATTTAGTAAGAATAAAAGAAAAGAAGGGATATAAACAATGTCCTAAATGCAATTACTTGACTTATGAAAACTTTGATTTTTGTCCTAAATGTGGTGAAAGACTTCAATAAAAGAATATTAAGGAAAGTATTTTTATAGATTTAATCATTAAAACTGGTATAATAAATATAAATAGTAAATTTTAGGCGGTGGAGTTATGCATGATCAAAAGAGAATAGCGGTTTTAATAGATTCAGATAATATATCTCATAACTATGTAAAAATAATATTTGATGAGTTAGAAGAATATGGGGTTCCAACTTATAAAAGAATATATGGAGATTGGTCAAAAAATAATGGATGGAAAGAAAAGCTACTAGAAAATTCAATAAATCCAATCCAACAATATAGCTATACAACAGGAAAGAATGCTACAGATTCCATAATGATTATTGATGCTATGGATATATTATATACAAAGGATATTGATATATTTTGTTTAGTAACAAGTGATAGTGATTTTACAAGACTTGCAATGAGATTAAGAGAAGAAGGAAAGTTTGTTATTGGAATGGG
>ONGV01000031.1 GCA_900317445.1 uncultured Eubacteriales bacterium
ATTATATATTACACGATTTGTAAGGTTTGCATATCTTGGACCAAACTTTGTATCAAATTCATACTTTACATTATTTTCAGTATCTGCCTTTTCTACAAGTTCACGGTCTACCCCTATCTGCTCTACTACCTTATCAACTAAATCACGGTCATAATATTCAATACCTAGATAATCAGCAATAGCTTTACCAATTTCTGGTCCACCACTTCCATATTCACAACCAATTGTTATAACCATGTGCTTCATTTAATAATCTCCCCTTCCTAAACTAAAATATATAAAAACTCTTTTTTTAAATATGGCCACATATAATAAAAAAAGGCAAAGAATACTTACAAATTTAATTGCTAGCACCTTTGCCTTAAATATTTACTTTCTAAAGTATATTAATACAATATCACACATATTTTTGTGTGTCAATACTTTTTTATAAAAAGGTTGTAAACTAGTGTTTGTCTTATTTTATAACTTTTTTCTATTTTATTTCTATATTTTTTGTCTAATATACTGCACAAATATTTTTAAATTTTTTTCTTCACTTTCAACCATAAAAAAGGCCATACTTAATGGTATAAAGCATAACCAAGCACCCTTTATAGCAAACATTTTATATCCTATGTAAGAAATTACAACTCCTATATGATAAGATAAAATAACCCCTAAATAAAATTTTGCCCTTTCAAAATGTACTTTATCCTTTTCTGTTAAAAATTCTGTAATGGAAATAGCTGCTTGTCTTAAATTATTAGTTGAAAATATTGTTGAACTTACCCAACCATTAAAGCCTTTAAAAACATTCCATTGTACAGCCATAACAAAAAATATAGGATATAATGCTACTACATAATTCATGTTCTTTGGAAAAAATCCAAGAATTACTACTGCTATTATATCTAAAACTATACTCATCATTTTTGTATTTATGTTCTTATAATACTTAGGCACAATTACAGTAAGAGAAATTGCCCCCATATATATAACTACTGCTATTATTCTAAATAACACATCTTCTCTGTTTCTTCCTAAAATATTCATCACTAAATATATCATATTAGATGTTTGTGATGAACCAAAAGTTTCACATCTGTTAAGAAGTGCATAGGCTCCTAAAAATCCACCAACAACAGACATTATATAATGTATATTTTTTTCTAAGTGTTTGTTACTTTCCATTTTAAATCCTCCATTATAAGCAATTATCACTTTTTAATGAGATTTTACTTATATTTGTCATTAGATATGGTGCAAAAATAAGTATAATTGCTGATACTTCAAAACAAAATACAACAGAAACTTTTACTGCTTGTTTTATACCCTCTTTTACTCTTTCTTGTTTTCCACCACCATAATAAAATATTTTTAAATCTTATACAACATAAGTTATTGATAATTATTTTTCATAATAATTTGTATACCAAGCATGTTTACTGTAGTCTTCATTATAATAATTAAAATCACACAAATAATATTCCTTGCCATCAGATGACTTAAAATAATAAAATTTAACAGGTGAAGTTTTTTCAGTAGGATAATCTGTACCAAGTACTTGTACCACTCTCTTAAAGTCTGCACCAGTATCTGCAAAGGTTTTTAACTCAGAACCTAAAAATACTGCATTTTTATCTGTCTGCATTTTAGCCATTTCTGTGTAATATTCAATTAATTCATCCTCAGATGTTCTCCAGAAAATATTTGGGAGCTTCACACTTCCAAAATGTTCATTATCATAATATTTATCATACTGATTTCCTGTAACATTTATGAAAAGATTATCCAAACGGTTATTTATATTTTGCTTTTGAAGAATCTCAGCACATTTTAATCCAGCTTCTCTGCCATCTTTTTCAGTTCTTGCAAAAATATTTATTATTGACTCACCACCATCAGCATATTCATATCTTATTCCCTCTTTATTACATATATCATCTAGTTCATCCTTTGCATTAGATATAACTTTTTCCTTTAAATTTTTTTCAAAGGTATCACTAGTATTTGGCAGGCTACCAAAATTGGAACCATCAATTACTATTTTAGACATAGAACTTACTACTTCATAATCAAAATCCTGAAGAGTATCATGGAGTACAACTACTGTTTTATCATCTGTTTCACTCATAGATACAATAGTGCAATCACCATATTGTTTTTTTGCCCATTTATATAAAGATTTTTTACTTTTTACCTCTCCACAGCCTGATGTAAATAATGCTATAACAAACAATAGTAAAATTTTAATAAACCACTTTTTATTTCTTATATAATTCCTTTTCTTACTCATTTCCCCTCCTATTTTCTCTTTTTTTAATAATCTACTACAATAAATCTTTAAGATAACTTGGTTTTCACTATCTTATGGCTAGTTTGATGTGGTTTACTATTTCATTATAATACTTTCTTTAAAAATTTCATAAAAAAATCTTAGGTTCTTTATTTAACTTTAAAATAATGAACCTAAGGATTTCTTTAATTTTTAAAATAAAACACTATATATTTGTTACTTATTAATTAAAATTACAAGAAGATACTTCATTAAAGTTTTCTAATGAATATACTTTTATCCAACTTGGACTACATAAATATAAGAAATTATTAATATAAATTCCCCTAATATTTTCTTCATAAATATAACTATCATAGAAATTAGTATCATCATCTTCAGTTTTAAATGTTATTTTTCCCTTTTGAATAAATCCATTTTCTTTAGAATATTCAAAAATAACATAATCATTTATAGATGGAAAAGAAATTAAATTTTTATTAGAATCTACTGTTATTGATTTATGGTTATAAAAGGTTTGGCTATATTTATAATCCTCAATAACAAGTTTATTAATTTCACTTATATTCGATTTATCAGAAGTATCAAACATAGAAAGCTTTAGTCCTGTTACTCCTCCTTCTTCTGTAGTTTCTTTTCCAAGTCCTAATAATAAATTTTCACCAAAGGGATGCATATATTCAGAAAAACCTGGTATTTTTAATTTTCCTAAAATAGTAGGATTTAAGGGATTTGATAAATCTACAGAGAATAAAGGGTCCACTTGTTTAAAGGTAACAAAATATCCTATATCTCCATCAAACCTTACAGAATATATCCTTTCATTTTCTGCAATATCTTCAATAGCTCCTACAGGCTTTAAATCTGAATCTAATATATATAAATTGTTAGAAGTAGGAAGATATTCATAAGAATAATATTCATCTTCAGTAGTTACTTTAGTTATTTTTCTCTTATTTAATGTAGTTGCTACTCTTAAATAACCATCTTTTTCATCCATTGAAAATTGATTTAATAAAGAACCATTTATGCTTTCTGATGCTTTAAATTCAAGGGAGCCATTATTTAATTTAAATTTAATTATATTTGTTTTATCATAACCATAGCTATCCTCTTCTTCATAACCATAAGAAGTAACATATAAGTTTTCAAGGCTCATATAAATATTATCACTAGCACCTAAAATTGCCTTTTCACTTTCAAATTCATAGGGATTTTCTATATCAAAAGAAGTAGTTAAAACATAATTAGTTCTCTCTATATCTGGACAAATATAAATATTATTAGCTTCAACATATTTTGTTTCTCTTCCATTATAAGTAGATGGAATAAAAGTTTCTGGTTTGTTTTTTTCTATATTATTTAAAGATAAATTATAATTAGATATTAAATATAATTTATTTCCTATCATTCTTGAAGAAGAATAACTTCCATTTTGCTTTAAATTATTTATTAATTTAGGATTTTTTTTATTTGAAATATCATAAATATTTATACATGTATTAGAATCTGTATAATATATACAATCTACTACAGATTTTTTTGAAGTGTTTGAATATATATTATCGCCATATTCTTCATATAATACAATTAAATTATTTCCTTCTACATATAGCTCTAAAGGATTATAATTTTCATCATTATTTATGTTTATTTTTGAAGAAAGATTAATATTGCCCTTTGATGCTTTTGAAATATATAAGTTATTATTACTTAATGAATAAATATAATTCCCATCAGTTTTTACAATATCCCCTTCATCAACTCCTGAAACTTGAACATTTGTATCAGTATAATCATTATTAGAATTATCTTCCACAGATTCTCCAGTTTCTTTTATAGAAGAATCCTCTTGAGAGTTTATTACATATTCTTCTGTTATATCTAAATTTTTACTTATAAGTTTATCTATTTTTTTGTATATATCACTATAATTATCTTTATTTATTACAGTAGATTCAACTTTAACACTTTTTAAAGGATTATTTTTTTCATTATTAATAAAAATATTCTTAAATAAAAATCCACCTAATACTAATATTAAAACTGAGGCAAAAACTGCAAAAACAGGCTTTTTATAAAAATATTTTTTACTATCTTTATAACTTAAAAATCTAATTTTTTCTTCAATTTCATTAAGATTTTTAGAATCAGGTTTTATAAATTCATTATCCTTTTTATATTTATCTTTAAACATTTAAAATTCCTCCTCCTTTAAAATTTCCCTTAATTTATTTCTTGCCCTGTTAAGTTGAGACTTTATTGTAGATTCTTTAATATTAAGAAGATTTGCAATTTCTGCTATAGACATATCTTCATAATAAAATAAATGAATTACTGTTCTATACTTTTTTGAAAGCTTTAAAACAGCATAATATACTTCACTCTTTTCTTTAAGCTCTTCAACAATATTATCTTCTAAAGAAGTTGTTTTTTTAAACCAAGCAGATGATAAAAGAGTTTTGCTACAATTTATTGTAGTCTTTATAAGCCAAGCTTTTTTATGTTCTTCATCATTAAATTCTTTATTATTTTTCATATATCTTAAAAATACTTCTTGCATAATATCATTAGCATCATGGTTATTTTTTGTTCTTGCAAAGGCAAGTCTAAAAACCATATGAGAATATTTATTTAAAGAGATAATAACTTCATTTTTATAATCCATGGATTTATCATTCATAAAAATTTCCCCCTTTCATTAATAACACTAATTAAAACATAAAAAGGTTGCATTAAAATAAAAAATATTTATTTTATATATATTATGTATAAATAAAAAAACATCATAGAACTATTTTTTCTATAATGTTTTTTTATTTATATTTTTTATACCAATTCTTCTATCTTACATTCATGGTCTTTACTTTTAGAATTATAGCATATTGCAACTGCTAGTATTTTTTTACCTTCATTTTCTTGTATAAATTTTTGAGCATATTTCTTTTATTTGTTTTATAGCTTCTTCTGGTGTACTATTTTTTTTTAGCTCTAATATTAAAGCTATATCATTTTTTCTTCTTGGATGAAAAATAAAGTCTGCATAACCTTTTTCCTGTCTTTTCTTCACGCTCAATTCTATAATAATTTCTTGCAAAAAGATAAGCTAAAGTCACTACACAAGATAATAAATTTTCATCATTATATTTAAAAATTGGATTCTTAATAATTACAGTTTTATTTATCTCCTAAAAGAATCAACCCTATAAATACTAAGTTTTCATTGCTTACATTTTCCATTCCATGTCCAAAACCACTTCCTGTAAATGTAACATCTCCTTTTTTTACTGTTCTTATTGTACCATTATCATTATATTGTCCTTCCCCTGATAATATATAGTAGGTTTCGCTTTCATTATGATGTTCATGATATCCTACTGAGCATCCTGGCTCTAAAGTTACTTCTGCATATAATCTTGCTTTTCCATCAAATTGTTCTTTTCCTAGTATGTGTTTTACTATAGCATGACCTTTTCCTCCTGCCATATTTTCTATTCTTTCAGTTCTTGTTTCCATTTTTTATTCCTCCATTTTAAATTAATTTTTATATGTAAATTTTATTAAAATACTTTTTATAGATTGTAATATTTTTATTCATTATATGATATAAATTTCTCTAATTTTATATGATAAACCAAATAAGCAACAATTCCTTTTAAAGCACTTGATATAGCAATACTTAGCCAAACTCCATTTATTCCATATGGTTTTATTAATATTAAAGATAATGGAATTCTAAGGCTAGTAAATAAAATGCTTATTATAGCTGGAATTTTAGGCTTTCCTATACCTGTAAATAAGCCATTTGATATCATTTCTATTGCACTAAATATTTCTGAAAAAGCTACTGCCTTTAAATATGAAGAGGCTATATGTATTGTTTCTTCTTCTTTTATAAAAAGCATGATTATAGGTCTATTTAAAAATATAAATAAAATAGCAGTAAAAAGTGCATATATTATTCCTATTTTTAATGAAGAAGTATATCCTTCTTTTATTCTTTCATATTTTTTTGCTCCAAAGTTTTGTCCTGTAAAACTTGCAACTGCTCCATTAAAGCCTCCAATTATCATATAAGTTATAGATTCTATTTGTACCCCTATCTTTTGTGCTGCTATTGCATTTGCTCCAAAAATTGCTATTATTTTTGCAAGAAGTATATTTATTATGGTAAATAAAACTCTTTGAAAAGCCATTGGAAAGCCAAGCTTTATAATTTCTATTATTTTATTTTTATCTATATTTACATTTCTTTTATAATTTAATGTACCATTAGATTTTATCTTTAATAAAATAAAAATTAAAATGTTTGCAAAAAGGGTACTAAGAGCTGCTCCTAAAACTCCTAAATTTAAAATATAAATAGCTATTGGATCAAGGATTATATTTGCTATTACTCCTACTGCATTAATTTTAAAGGCTAATTTATTATTTCCAAAGCTTCCTAATATTCTTGTATATAATAGATTGAAAAAATTAAAAAATAAAACAGGTGCACTTATAGCTAAATATAGGTAAGCATCTTTTTCAACCCTATAGCTTTTAAGGTTTAAAAATCCTATAAGAGCTTTACCAAATAAAATTAATATAAGTGAAAATACTATTCCTATTATTGTATTAATTATTATCCCTGAATTTATATATTCATCTACTTCTCTATTGTTCCTTTTTCCAATTGCATGAGATACCTTTATTCCAGTTCCTATAACAACTAAGGCATTTATAGCATATCCTATATTTACAAATAAACTTGATGAGCCTATACTTGCTACAGCATCACTTCCAAGCCTTCCAACCCAAATCATATCAATTAAATTATATGTAAATTGAAGAAAAGAACTTCCCATTATAGGTAATGCAAGAAAAGCTATAACTCTTATAACTTTGCCTTTTGTTAAATCTGTTTCTTTCATTTTTTGCTCCACTTTTATATTTTAAAATTCATCTTTTTTTCTATTATATATTATTATCATATTTCTGAAAACTAATCACCAACTAAAAAAATAAGAAGGGACTGTCGCACAAAGAAATTTCATAACAATATATAGTGACTAGTTACTTAGCAAAGTACTATATATTATATTAATATTTCTTGATGCAACAGCCCTTCTTTTAAATTTTAATATTCTGGTTCTTTATATAATAGTTCTCTTTTTTCTATTATATCTTTTTCATATACATCCTTCATCCAATTTTCTTTTTCTATTTCTTCAATTGCAACTGAAATACTTCCAAGAGAAGTACCTGCTACTTCTGAAACTACTTTTGCAATTTTATTTGCTAATTCTTTTTTTACTTCTTCACTTCTTCCTGGATAAAGCTTTATATTCACATGTGGCATATGAAATTCTCATCACCTTTCAATTATTTATCTAACTCTTCTCTAAGACCTTCTACGAATTTAAAAGCTTCTTTTCTATCTTCATGAAGTCTTCTTACAACTGCACTACCTACAATTACTCCATCACAGTATCCTTTTAATTCCTTAACTGCTTCTCTTGAAGATATTCCAAAACCTAGACATATTGGAACTTCTGTATTAGACTTTACTGTATTTAAATATTCAGTTAAATCTGCTCTAAAACTTGTCCTTTCTCCTGTTGTACCTGTTGAAGATACACAATAAACAAAGCCTTTAGTTCCTGTTATTATTTTCTTTATTCTATCATGTGATGTTGGTGCTACTAAAGGTATTAGATATAATCCATTTTTCTCTGTCTTTTCTTTTAATTCTGCTCTTTCTTCAAGAGGGATATCTGGAACTATAAGTCCATCAAAACCAGCTTCTCCTGCATCTTCTAGGAATTTATCAACTCCATAGTTAAATATTAAATTATAATACACCATTATAACTAATGGAATTTCACTTTCTTCTCTTACATCTTTACCTACTTTAAAAACATCCTTGACCTTAACTCCACCCTTTAAGGCTCTTATATAGCTTTCTTGTATTACTGGTCCATCTGCTAGTGGGTCTGAAAATGGAATTCCAATTTCTACAATACTTGCTCCCTTTTTTTCAAGCTTTAAAATTGTTTTTACTGTCTTTTCTAAGCTAGGGTCTCCATTTGATATAAATGGAATTAATGCTTTTTTATTTTCTTCTTTTAATTTATTAAAAACTTTGTCTATTCTATTCATATTACTTGTGCTCCTCTAAGTATTTTAATATAGTGTCCATATCCTTATCTCCTCTTCCTGAGATATTTATAATAACAACATCATCCTTTGAAAGAGTTTTTGCATATTTTTTAGCATAAGCTACTGCATGGGCAGATTCTATTGCTGGAATTATTCCTTCTACTTTTGTTAAGTAAAGAAGTGCTTCCATTGCTTCATCATCTGTTATAGCCACATATTGTGCTCTACCTGTATCACAAAGATATGCATGTTCTGGACCAACTGATGGATAATCAAGTCCTGCTGATATTGAATAAGCTTCTTTAATTTGTCCATCATCATCTTTTAAAACATAACTCATCATTCCATGCAAAACTCCAGGAGTTTTTGATTGTAAAGCTGCTCCATGCATTCCTGTTTCTATTCCAAGACCAGCTGCCTCAACTCCAATAAGTTTTACATCTTTTTCTTCTATAAATGGAGCAAATATTCCTATTGCATTACTTCCTCCTCCAACTGGTGCTATTACTGCTGTTGGAAGCTTTCCTTCCTTTTCTAAGCATTGTTCTTTTGCTTCATCACCAATAATTCTTTGGAATTGTTTAACCATTACTGGATATGGATGTGGACCTGCTGCTGTCCCCATTACATAATATGTATCTTCAACATTAGTAACCCAGTATCTTATAACCTCATTTACAGCATCTTTTAATGTTCTGTTACCACTTTTTACAGGCACTACTTCTGCTCCTAAAAGCTCCATCTTTTTAACATTTAAGGCTTGTCTTTTTATATCTTCTTCACCCATAAATATTTTACATTCCATTTTAAATTTTGCAGCTACTGTAGCTGTTGCAACCCCATGTTGTCCTGCCCCTGTTTCTGCTACTATTTTCTTTTTACCCATTCTTTTTGCTAAAAGAACTTGTCCTATTGCATTATTTATTTTATGAGCTCCTGTATGATTTAAATCTTCTCTCTTTAAATATATCTTAGCTCCTCCTAAATCTTCAGTCATGTTTTCTGCAAAATCTAAGGTGCTTGGTCTTCCAACATATTCTTTTAAGTAATATTTATATTCATCCATAAATGCCTTATCATTTATAGCTTTTTCATATTCTTCCTC